>JAZQFL010000104.1:0-3552 GCA_045539485.1 Eubacteriales bacterium | reverse complement strand
TTCCTAAGACCGCTTGGCCTCCGACTTGAGGCTCTAAAAGAAGCTGTACCTCGGCATAGTGCCTCAGCGGCTCAAAATGACCTACTCCTATTGTCTTGCCCGCTATTTTTTCCTTATAAAGGATCTTGCCCGTATCGAATTCGCACTCTATGCCTACGCGCTCGCGTATAATACGCTTAAGAATATCTGTCTGAATATCGCCCATAAGGCGAGCCTCGATCTGCGAAAGCTCCTCGTTCCAGCACAGATGAAGGGACGGTTCCTCTTCTTCGATCTCCTTCAGCTTCGGAAAATAGAGATTAACGTCACACCCCGCAGGCAAAACGATGCGGTAAGAAAGCACGGGCTCAAGCACGGGCTTGCCCGTGTCGCTTTCAAAGCCGAGCCCCTGCCCGATATAGCTTGCGCTGAGACCGCTTACAGCACATACCTCGCCTGCACTTACCGAGTCCGTCTGCTCGAATTTTTCACCCGAATAAAGGCGGATGCGGTCGATTTTTTCGGCAACTCTTTTTCCGTCGGCGCTTATATACACGATTTCATCGCGCGCGGAAAGTGTACCGCCCGTTACCTTCATATAGGTAAGGCGCATCTGATCGGCGCGTCCGATCTTATAAACCTTAGCGCCGAAACGCTTTTCCCCGTAAACGGGGGCGAGGGTAAACCTATCAAGCGTTTGAAGCAGAAAATCAACGCCCTCGGTTTTGAGCGCAGAGCCGTAAAGACAGGGAAAGAGCCTTCGCTCCGAAATAAGCTGTGAAATATCATCATCCTCTATAGGCTCCTCTGCAAGGAAAGCATCAAGAAGATCCTCATTTATCATCGCAAGGCGCTCGTCAAGCTCGCGCTTCACGCTGTCATCAAAAAACGATACGCAATTCGGGGAAAGCAACTTCGCAAGCTCTGCCTCAATCTCCTCTTTAAGTTTAATTGCTATATCGCATTTATTGACAAAAATGAAGGTGGGCACTCCGTACATCTCAAGAAGCGACCACAGCGTGCGTGTATGATTCTGCACTCCGTCCGACCCGCTTACAACGAGCACGGCATAATCAAGCAGTGCAAGAGTTCTCTCCGTTTCCGCGGAAAAATCCACGTGTCCGGGGGTATCAAGCAATATAAAATCGCAATTCTCCGTTGAAAAGCGCGCCTGCTTTGAAAATACGGTAATACCGCGCTCGCGCTCCACCTCGTTAGTATCAAGGTAGGTATTCTTGTGGTCAACTCTGCCAAGCGTGCGTATTTTACCCGAGCGGTACAAGAGCGCTTCGGAAAGAGTAGTCTTGCCCGCATCAACGTGCGCAAGTATTCCGATAACTATCTTCTTTTTCACGGCAAGCTCCTTTCCGTTTTTATTTATTATCTTAACATTTTTTCGCGTTTATTGCAACCTATAATTTTAGATATTGAAAAATTCTCCAAAAGAATGTATACTTAACTGCATAGGTGGTGAAATAATGAAAAACAACGTGCGCCGCGGTATATTTCTTGCGATACTCGCCGCGGCTTTATATGCAATAAATTCTCCCCTTTCCAAGCTGCTGCTTGACTATATGCCCGCAACTCTTATGGCGGGCGTGCTTTATATCGGTGCAGGTGTCGGAATGGGAGCTGTGCTCATCTTTCGCAAGGCAAGCAAGACAGCATCCGACAGCGAGAAGATAACCCGCTCCGATATACCGTACGTTCTTCTGATGATTGCGCTTGATGTTGCCGCGCCTATCCTGCTTCTTTTGGGTCTTGAACGCACAAGTGCGGCAAACGCTTCTCTGCTTAATAATTTTGAGATAGTAGCAACAGCGCTTATCGCCCTGCTTATATTCGGAGAGAATATAAGCCGACGTCTGTGGCTGGGTATCGGATCAGTAAGTCTATCCTGCTTGCTCCTTTCCTTTGAGGGCTATGCAAGCCTGAAGTTTTCCGTAGGCTCGCTTTTTGTACTTCTAGCGTCGCTTTGCTGGGGACTTGAAAACAACTGCACACGCAGGCTCTCGTCAAAGGACCCGTTAATAATAGTGCTTTTAAAGGGTATATTCTCGGGCGGAACTTCACTGATAATAGGATTTATCATCGGCGAGCGTTTTACTGCACTTTGGGCGGTATTTGCCGTACTCGGTGTAGGATTTATAGCATACGGACTGAGTATATTCTGCTATGTATACGCACAGCGCTATCTCGGCGCCGCGCGTACGGGTGCGTATTACGCTATCGCGCCGTTTATCGGAACCCTGCTGTCTCTTATCATATTCCGGACATTCCCCACCGTAACATACTTTGCAGCACTTGCTTTAATGATAATCGGTGCTATACTTTGCTCTAAAAATTAAAAAATGCAGTAAGGAACGCAAGCTCCTTACTGCACTTTTTTATTTCTTTTCAAGCATCTTCTTCTCGTCCTTCTCCATTTTTATCTCCCAATGGATAAGCACCGCAAGAAGTGCACGTATCAGTATAACAACGGCAAGTATCGCAAGCTCGCGGAGATCGCGAACAATAACCGTATTGATTATCTCCGCGCCCATCTTGAACTCAAGCGCAAACGCAAGCGTTCTGCCAAGGTCGATAATTATCGTTGCAGGCTTTCTTCTTAATGCAACGACAAGAAGCTTTGCAAGCGAGCCGATCGAACCGAAAACTATGATAAGTATACCCACAAGTTCCAGAGTGTTTACAACGAACTCGGCAAAATACTCAAGAAACTCGGTATAACCTCCGAGAAACTTTGAAAAGAATTCCATTTTAACCTCCTTTAGCATTGCCTCATAAGGCGGATATAGAACTCAACGGCACTGCAAGCAGTCTCGATGCGGATACTTTCGTTATTTCCGTGGATCGTTGCGCGCTCCTCGCTTGTGAGATCCATTGCGGAGAAGCGGTACACTCTGTCGGAAATTCTGCCCCAATGGCGGCTGTCGGAGCACTGTACCATAAGATAAGGAGACACGACACAACCGCGCCAAGTGGAAGCAACCGAACTTGCCACCTTGTTCCACCCCTCACAGTCGGTACGGGAAACACGACTGGGCTCCATACCGCGCAGAGCCTTAACTTCAACGCGGTCATCGCCGATAGTCTTTCTCAGATATTCAAGACCGCTTTCCATTCTGTCATCTGGATTAAGGCGGATATTAGAAATAAGAGAAGCCTCGGGCGGAATTACGTTTGAAGCATCGGAGCCCTTCATCTGCGTGAATGCTACTGTGGTACGCATAAGCGCATTAAGCTCGCCTCCGCTCTTTTTGCAAATGATATCAAGCACGGGAAGGAAGATTCGAATATTCGCAAATATTACCTTGTAAAGGAAGGATGAATATCTGCCTAGAGTGTCGAACATCTGTGCAACCGGCTCTGTAAGGTGCGCCTTGAAGGGATTTTCAAGAACTCTTCGGCATGCCTTGGCAAGCAGGTCGACAGGTGCATTGGGCTTTGGCGCCGATGCATGGCCTCCACCCGACTTTACGGTATAGCATACATCCATCATTCCCTTTTCGGCTATTCCGATAAGTCCGCAAGGTGCGCTTACACCGGGGAATACGTTTTCAACCACGGCAC
>JAZQFL010000103.1:0-9634 GCA_045539485.1 Eubacteriales bacterium | reverse complement strand
TTCATCGTCGCCGTAATGGTCAACAACGGTCATCTTGTTCTGGGTAAGGGTACCGGTCTTATCGGAGCAGATTATCTGGGTGCATCCGAGGGTCTCAACTGCGGTAAGCTTACGGATGATGGCGCTACGCTTGGACATGTTGGTAACACCGATGGAAAGAACGATGGTAACAACAGTTGCAAGTCCTTCGGGGATAGCGGCAACGGCAAGGGAGATAGCAAGCATAAAGGAGTCGATGATAGGCTCTATACCGAATTCTCCTGCCTGAACGAGCTTAACGCCGAAAATTACAACGCAAATACCGATTACAAGGTAGGTAAGGATCTTGGAAAGACCTGCGAGCTTGATCTGGAGAGGAGTTTTGCCTTCCTCGGCCTTGGAGAGCGCGTCTGCGATCTTACCCATTTCGGTCTCCATACCGGTAGCGCAAACTACAGCCTTACCGCGGCCGTAAACTACGGTGGAGCCCATAAATACCATATTCTTGCGGTCACCGAGGGCAACGTCGCCGTTTGCGCCTGCGGTAAGCGTTTCTTCCTGCTTGGTTACGGGAACAGACTCACCCGTGAGGGCGGCCTCTTCTATCTTCATGCTTGCGCATTCAATGATACGGGCGTCAGCGGGAACAGCGTCGCCTGCCTCAAGCACGATGATATCGCCGATAACGAGGTCTTCGCTCTTAACGGTTATCTGTCTGCCGTCACGGATCACCTTGGAGGTAGCGGCGGCTATTTCCTGAAGAGCTTCGATTGCTTTTTCAGCCTTGGATTCCTGGAATACTCCGAGGATAGCGTTGATAAGAACAACGGCAAGGATGATAACAACGTCGGAGGGGAAGCCCATATGGCCTTCAAGTACACCGTGGTAGATCTCCACACCCGCGGAAATTGCGGCGGCAACAAGAAGGATAATGGTCATGGGTTCGGCAAGCTGCTTGAAGAAACGGTGAAGAAGGGATTCCTTCTGTCCCTCTACCAGCTTGTTTTTGCCGTATTTTTCAATACGCGCTTCAGCTTCGGCACTTGAAAGACCGTTCTCGGTTGCGCCGAGGTCGGAAAGCACCTTGTCCTTGGGGTCTAAGTAAAAACTCATTTACCTTTCTCCTTGAAATATATAAAATTTTATATTTTATTAATTTAAACTCTTCGATTAAACATTATACCAAAAGTACGGATAAAAATCAATAACCGAACTTGAATCGAGAGTAAAAAAGCAAAGCAAAAAACTGTGTAAAAACAACAAAAAGACGCTACCTACCCACTTGGGTAAGTCTCGTCTTTTAAGATATGCCAGGATCAAAGTCCAGTGATGTTGGCAATACCGCACCGAGGTGCTGACTACTCCCTTACTCGGGACAGTATACCACTGTCGGTGCGGTTTGTCAAGAATTAAAGGAAAAATATCGAATATTTGGGAATCAGCGGCCTGCTTTTTTCAGCAGTGCATCTACCGCATCCTTTGTAGGCAGAGAAGGCATTGCTCCCATAGCGGAAACGGTAAGAGCTGCCGTGTGGTTTGCAAACACAAGCACATCATCAACGCTGTGGCCGCAGGCCGTTCCGTAACAGAAAGCGCCGATAAATGAATCTCCTGCCGCGGTGGGGTCTACAGCCGTAATGCCTTCGGCACACGGAGAAGCGTATTCCTTACCGTCCGCAAACAGCACCGCACCTGCGGAGCCGAGGGTTATAAGCACGTTTTTGACGCCCATATCCATAAGCTTCGCCGCGGCATTGCGTACGTCATCCATATTAGCCTCATGTCCGTCGTGCGCTATGGTGATGCCTGTGAGGTCTGCCGCCTCGTGTTCGTTGGGAGAAATGTAGGTAAGGTGCTTCAAAAGCTCCGCGGGCAGGGGAGCGCTCGGTGCGGGATTTAGCATTACGGGTACGCCCGCCTCGTGTGCACACTCGGCAATAAGGCAGTTAATTTCCATAGGTATCTCAAGCTGGAGCATTACCATATCAAATTCCGAAATGCGTGCTTTTATCTCGGCAAGCTCTTCGGGCTTTATAAGCATATTTGCTCCGGGAACTATGATTATGCGGTTTTTGGTCGATTCGCCGGGTTTCTCTTCAAGCAGTACGGCGGCACAGCCCGTGTGTGTCGCGCCGTCGCGCAAAACGGGAGAAACATCAACTCCCGATTCCTTGCAGGTAGCAAGCAGAACGTCGCCGTCGTTATCCTTGCCGACCTTACCGAACATCGTAACGTCAGCACCGAGACGCGCCGCCTGAACTGCCTGATTTGCGCCCTTTCCTCCGGGTGCTTTTCTGAAGCCCGTTCCGATTATGCTCTGTCCGCTGTTCGGGAAGACCTCGGTGCTTACGATATTATCCATTACGAAGCTTCCGACAACGAGTATCTTTGGTTTTTTCATGTTATTTCCTCTTCATTCCGTAAATGTTAGGGTGAAGCTTTCAATACCTGCACAGTATCCGCGTGAAGCCTCGTTCTTTCCCTTGCAGGTAACAGTGAATCTGTTAGTGCCTGCATTGACGCAAACCTTGTCAAGATAAACGGTAAGCGGCTTTGCCTTTTCCGCATATAGGTCAACGGTACAGATAGCTTCGCCGTTGAATGCAATTTCAAAAATACCGTAACTGTCTCTCTGTGAGAGGGTCATTGCCGCGTGGTATTCACCTGCGGTCTCTGACATAAAGGGAAGATGAAGCGTTGACTCCTCCTTGCCGTTAACGTAGAAGAGGTGCATTCCCGTTTCCCATCCCTCGCCGAGTATGGAGGTGGGCTGAGGGTAAGCACCGCCTGCCGTGCGGTAAGCACAGGGGTGAAGATCCTCACAGCGCACGTATATCTCCTTATCCGTTTCGTGTGCGGTATTCTCGCGCCATACATCAGTGTAAGCGGAAATATCGAGCTTGTCAAGTCCGTTATACTCACTTGAGGGAACAAGAAGCAGAAAATCTATTCCGAACGCAAGACCTTCGGAGAGCTCGTTTTTGCCCAGTACGGTAAACTCGATATCGTTTGAAAAGCCTGCTTTTACGTTAACAGTGCCTATTTCCGTAAGTTTATTTACGTTGACGCTTTCGGAATAAAGGTCAATGGGTCCGCCTACAGCTTTCCCGTTTACTGCACAGCCGATGATCCCGTAATCCTTTGCGTTTGTAAAAGATGCGATAAGCACGCACTCGCCCTCGGCCTTTGCGGGAAGCACTGCTTTGATGCGTTCGCCTTCCTTAAATCTTCTGCAGAAGAGCTGAAGGTCATTGCTCCACTCGGGGCCGAACTCGTATGCCATAAGCTGTGGAGTTGCTATGCCTTTTTCGCTCTTTATCTCGGTTGTTTTCAGATGCTCGCCTTCGGTAAAGTTATCGGCGGTCGCATCGGGCTCGATAAGGTAATAGTCAAGCGGAGCCTTATCGTCGTACGTTACGTTTTCAACCACCGCATCCTCGGAGAGATATACGTGCGTTGTAAAACCGTACTGAGTATATTCGGGGCCGTAGTATTTTTCAAGATATCCGTCAAAGGACGAGTTGAACGCAATGCTGTCGCCCGTGAATATACGCACAAGCGAGCGGTTGCCCTTGAAAAATGAGCGTCCTACACAGTAGGGCTGTGCGTGGAACGCGCGGTTGAATATTATGGGTGAGCACCAAGCGTATCCGAAAAAGTCCTCTGTGCCCGTACCGAACCAGGAGGGGAATTTTTCTCCGTCCACGTAGAGCTTTTCGTCACCTTCTCCCCACCAATAGTTGCCGGGTGCGCTTGCGGGGTCGGTGCGGTCGGAGATCTTTGACATATGAAGCGCAACAGCCGCAAGGCGGCCCTCTCCCTTAACGCGCAGGAAGCTGTAGTCGGGATGGCGGGTCTTATCCTCAATATAACTGCCGCGGTTGAAGAGTGCGCAGTAACGGAGCGCTCCGCCGCCTTCAAGGGGTACGGACGTAACGGAAAGCTCGATAGCCGCCTCTCTGCCGACTGTATATATTTCTATCCTTGCACCGTCAAGATACGGCATATAGAAGTAGTTATACAGCGTTTTATCGTTACGCACTCCCAGCAGATAGGTGCGCACCTTGCTCATTCCGTAGCAGGTAGCAAAGAAATCGCCGAGCGGGGCGTTGACGTCCGCTTTATCGGAGCTGTTCCAGTAAATCTTTATTCGAAGGTCCTTTAACAGCTCAATAGTTTCAAGCTGATGGTCAAAGGTATCGTAGTGAACCTTTGCAAGAATACCGTAAAGCGCGCCCTTGCCGTCAAAGGTCTTAACGGCGGGTGATGCTTTCGTTACCGAAAAACTCTCAAAGGGGGCATCCTCAAGTCCCTCGGGGTGCTTGCCGCAGTTCTTTGTAAACAGATCGTTTATTTTTGTAAGGATAGCTTTGTTTTCCTCGGGAAAAACTGCGGAAAGAGTGCTTTCCACGGTAGTACCCTCGGGGAAGGTGGTGTAGTTTATGTGGTAGTATTTGCCCCATCCGTCATCACCGAAGCCGCCGTAAGCAACGATACGGCACGATTCGTTATAGGTAATGGGAACAAAGCAGTTCTTGCCCTTTGCCGCTTCATAGCAGAGCGCTGGGTAATTAAAAGGCGCGGACTCGCAGTTAAAGTAATCGGTGAAGGGAAGGTCGATTACGGGTGATTCTCCTCCGTCGATATATATCTTCACTCTACCGGGGCCTGCTGTTGCCGACCAGATGCGGGAAATGTATCCCGGCCCCTTCATATCGGCGATAAGAGCACCACCGTCCTCAAGATCGCGTATCCAATGTCCGCCGTCGCCGTTTGCCGCCCAGTCGATATATTCGCCGTTTTCAAGCTTTGATGCGCGGTCGTAGGAAGTGAATTCCGCTGTTACCTCTCCGCCGCCCTTGGTGGCAAGGAACTTAGGGTCTATCATTCGCTTAGCTATATCAACGTATGAATAATGCATATTGTCCCCCCTTATTTGTTACCGCTTTGGCCGAGCGTTCCGCCCGGGTGGCGCATAAGGTACTCTTCAACGGTCTGCTGCTTTCTTTCCTGCAAAATAACGGAAAGAGCCTGAAGCGCTATGCACTCGGCGATAACCGACATACGCGGCGCGCGCGCAAGCGGTCCGCCTTCGCGCTCAACTCCCGCAAAGATATGTACCTCGCAGAATTTTGCAAGCCAGCTTTCGGGTTTTCCCGTAACTGCGATAAGCTTACAGCCGTTGTTTCTTATGGCAATTGCGGTTGCCTTAAGTTCTGCCGTTTCACCGCTGTTGGAGATGCAGATAACAACGTCGTTTTTTCCGAGCTGACCGCAGGAGCCGTGTACAGCCTCGGTCCCGTGCAAAAAGTATGCGGGGGTACCTGTAGAGGATATGAGGGAAGCAACGTAGCCCGCAACGTGCGCAGGCTTGCCTATTCCCGTTACGTGCAGTCTGCCGCCTTGCTTTTCAGCCTCGCAGATGAGGTCTGCGGCGGCATAAAGCTCACTTTCTTTTATTGCGTTAAGGTATTTGGGGAATTCCTCCTCGCAAATACCGAAAAATGTATTAAGTGCGTTCATTGTATTCTCCTTAGATTATTTCGAGATAGTCTTTGTCGGGAAGCTCGGGGAAATCGGTAAAGATACCGTCGTGATACCAATATGCAACGGAGGATATATCATCCTGCCTCGGGAGATATCTGCCCTCGGAGCGCCATCCGAGCGCCTGCACGGTCACCTGAATATCACTTGTGAAGAATATCGGATCCGCAAGGTGCCAGCGGTAAAGGGAAAAACGCTCGTTCATCTTGTAAAGCCCGTCGGGGCGGAGAACCTTCGGCATTCCGAGATAGGGGGTGGAAAACTCTCTGTACTGGCGGTCAACGTCGAAGTTATACGCTCCTCCGAAGTAGTCCTCCGTACCCGTTCCGCAGATGGTGGGAAATTCCTTATCTCCGTCAAGGTAGAATTTTACCTCGCCTTCTCCCCACCAGCCGTTGTTGTTCTGTCCCCAGAACAGATAGGTGCCCACGTACTTGCCGCGGCCCTTTACACCGTCAAGTATGGTGTAGACTTCTTTGTAGGGCAGGGGATTTGTGCGGCGGAACTGCGCGTGGAGATATCCGCAGTGTTCGGGAACTGCGCCAAGCAGATAATCAACGGAATAGTAAACTCCGATCTGCTCGCTGTGTATATTTTCAAGCGTCATACGGCAATGCTTTTTGAAGGGCATTTCCCAATAGCTGTTAAATCCGCGCGCGGGGTTAACACAAACGGTAGCGGAACTCACCTGTCCGAAGGTCTGATAATCGGCAGATGCAAAAAAGTCGTGGAGAGGGACCTCAACGGAAGGCTTTTCGCATCCGTCCCAGTATATACGGAGAATAAGACGGCGGTTTACCTTGCAGTTATCGGTAAGCCAGATATGTGTTATCTTTCCGGGGCCTTCGATGCTTGCAAGCTCATATACTTCATTTGGCTGAATATGAATATAAGGACGGCATTTCCAGCCGATGCCAAGCTCGCGCGCGGCGGCAACGCCCTCTGCTTCCATAGCGCCCTTGCCCTTTTCGCCTGTGGGGTTTTCGGGGGAAATGGAACGCGATTCGTATTCTTCAAGCACGGACATACTGCCCGGATTTGTGAAAAAATTGCTCATATCTTGACATTCCTCCGTTTGTAAATTAAAATATTATTGTAAAACACAGTTTGACACATACAGAATAACACCTTTGGGGTGTTTTGTAAATGGCAATGGTTGATTTTGTTTTTTAACTATTATTTACTCGGAGATAATATGGATCTTAATACTTTATCGCCGTATATACGTGTTGCAATGCATTCAACTCTCGGAGAGAATCACCATTTGAAGCAGAGAGTTATATACGATTACGAGCTTATATGCGTGTCGGGAGGAGAGGGAGACATCCGCATAGGTGATACCGTATACCGCGTAAAGGACGGGGATGCCGTTCTTATCCGTCCGGGAGTCGAGCACGAGTTTATCGGTGTCGGTGTGCCGCTTTATCAGCCGCACATTCATTTTGACCCCGTTTATGATGAATACAGCTTAAAACGCAAGGTGAGTTTCCGCGATATTCCCGCTATGAGCGAGGATGAGCGCCGTATGATTCAAGCGGATATTCTGTTTCCCGATCAGATACCGTACGTCTTTACCCCGTCCGATATCGGGGCATTCCGTAACCGTCTGTTCAAGATAATTGAAATATTCCGCGCCAAGGAAAAAAATTATGCGGTGAGATATAAGGCTGAGACACTCAGATTGCTTGATATGATATTCCGTCAGTTCAACTGCTACGGGGAAGAACAGAACAAGGGATATTCCATTATTACTGCCGTTAAGGAGTATATAGATAACAACAGCGATAAGACGATAACTCTTGAAGGACTCTCGGCACAGTTTTATATGAACAAGTACACTCTTATGCGCAATTTTGCGGAAAGATACGGTACGACCGTAATAGCTTACTATAACTCAAAACGCGTGGAAAACGCAAAAAAGCTTCTTGCAAATACGGAGCTCAGCATATCCGCCGTAAGCGAGGAGATGGGCTTTGCCGATATATACACCTTCAGCAGGTTTTTTAAAAATGCTACGGGGCAGTCGCCGTCCCAGTTCAGAAAATAAATCGCAGCCGCTCTTTGTCAAAAAGAGCGGTTGTTTTGTAAATTGCGCACAAAAAAGCTGCTGCAAAATATGCAAAGTGGAGAAATGATAACGTAGCGCGCGAACCCTCTTGACAATCACGTGACCGTGTGCTACAATCAAGATGTAAGGCAAAGGAGGTGAAGAGATGCATCAAACTTACCCGGGTACCACCATAGAGGTCGGTAAGCTTACAAAAGGAAGCTCTCTATCGTTATTCGAAGGGGTTTTCGCCGCCGGCGGACTGACACTTTCCCAAGTATCCGTAATGACGGGGCTTGAACCGTATATGATACAGAACTGGGTAAAACGCGGATTTGTATCATCGCCTGTGAAGCGTATGTATTCGCGTGACCAGTTTGCGCGTATCATTATAATAAATATGCTTCGCGACAGCCTGCAGATAGAAAAGATATGCAGTCTTATCAAGATAATAGGAGGAGACCCGAGCGACAGAAGCGACGATCTGATAAGCGACGGTGAGCTTTACCACCGATACGTTGATATGCTCTCCGACGGGGAAGTGAACTTAACCGACCCCGATTCCGTTCGTATGGCTGCGGAGCACGCGGCGGAAGGCTTTGAGGAGCGGCTTCCCAATGCAAAAAAACAGCTTGTAAGGATATTAGAGATAATGCTGTTTGCGCACGCGGCGTCAAGGCTAAAGGAAAAGTCTTCCGAGTTGCTTTCAACATTTCAGTAATAACTTGTTTTAAGAAAGGATAATATTATGACGATCATGGATTGGTGGAACGGCCTTTCCGTTATAGCTCAGGTCTTTTATTACATTGCCATTCCCGCAACTGTCGTGCTTATTGTACAGACTGTTTTGATGTTTATCGGTTTCGGCAATGAGGAAGGCGAGCTTGACGGCGGCTTTGATGACGTTCTCGACGGAGATATCCCCGCCGACGCAGACAGTTCTTCCGCCTTTGAGGGGCTTGAAGGTCTTCGCGTATTTACTATCAGAGGAATCGTTGCGTTTTTCGTTGTTTTCGGTTGGCTCGGCGTAAGCCTTGAGCGCGCAGGTGTTGCGGTGTGGCTCAATATTATCATTTCCGTCATTGCGGGTGTATTGATGATGATCTGCCTTGCTTGGATCATGAACGCTACTATGAAGCTCAGAAGCAACGGAAATGCCGATAACCGCAATACTGTCGGAACCGCAGGTAAAGTACAGCTTGTCATTCCACCCAACAGAAGCGGAGAAGGAAAGGTTCACGTAATGCTGCAGGGCACTTACGTTGAAAGAAACGCCGTAACCGATGAAGACGAACCCATCCCCACCGGTGCGGAGATAATAGTTGTCGGCGTAAGCGGACAGACCGATCTCGTTGTAAAAAGAAAATAAATAAACAAATATAAACCAAAGGAGAACAAAAAATGCCAATTGAAACCATTATGCTCATTAGTGTCATAGCTCTGGTGCTCATTTCTTTTATCGCTTGGCTTTGCTCAAGATATAAGAAATGCCCCTCCGACAAGATCATGGTAATCTACGGTTCTATCGGTAAGAACAAGGACGGTACCGCAAGAAGCTCCAGATGTATCCACGGCGGCGCGGAATTCATCGTTCCCGTATTCCAGTCTTATGCCTACCTCGACCTCACCCCCATATCCATTCAGGTAGACCTTAAGAACGCACTTTCCCGCCAGAACATCCGTATCGACGTACCCTCCCGCTTCACCGTAGGTATCTCCACCGAGCCCGGTGTAATGCAGAACGCGGCAGAGCGCCTTCTCGGACTTCAGCTCTCCGAGATCCAGGAGCTTTCCAAGGATATCATCTTCGGTCAGCTCCGTCTTATCATCGCAACGATGGATATAGAGGAGATCAATACCGACCGCGATAAGTTCCTTGCCGCAGTAAGCAGCAACGTTGAGACTGAGCTCCGCAAGATCGGTCTTCGCCTTATCAACGTAAACGTAACCGATATTAACGACGAGAGCGGATACATCGCCGCGCTCGGTAAGGAAGCGGCTGCTAAGGCGATCAACGACGCGAAGGTGTCGGTGGCCGAGGCAGACCGGAACGAAGTCGGAGGC
>JAZQFL010000102.1:0-18199 GCA_045539485.1 Eubacteriales bacterium | reverse complement strand
AGAAATTGCGTTGGAAATCTTCGAGATATCAAAATCGGCAATTCTGTTATCTCTTTTAATGACCTGATACATAAAAAAGTGTTCCCTTTCTGTTAAAATCTAATCGCATGACTAAATCATAACATACAGGGGAACACTTGTCAACGGCTATGGCACAATATATTGGGTGTCAAAATAGACAAAAATACTATATATAGTTTTTACATTACATTTCATATTCCTCTAATTTCAACGAGAGGAACAACCTCGGAAACCGCTTGGCACAAGGCTTTGAGCTCATTTTGGCTGTATTCTGCGCAGGGTGCACCGATAGTGTCGCCGCTATCCTTGTAAGCCTGCATATAGTACCTTGCATTCTTCGGGATAAGCGAGGCGGCGCCGAGAAGACTTTCCTTTGTGTGGAAGTCCTTTACTACGGTCGTGCGGAATTCATAGTCCACTTTTCCCTCGGCAAGGATAGCGATACTGCGCTTCACCGCATCCATATCAACATGTTTGAGCCCGCTGGTCTCGGCATATCTTTCCTCGGAATTTTTGATATCCATCGCAACGTAGTCGCAAAGTCCTTCATTAATAACATACCGGAGCCTGTCGGGGAAAAAGCCGTTAGTGTCCAGCTTTATCGGATAACCGAGTTTTTTAACTGCACGCAGAAGCTCATAAACGGAATCGTCAAGCAGAGGTTCGCCTCCCGTGATTGCAACGCCGTCAAGAATGCCTTCGCGTTTTTTCAAAAATGCAACAAGCGTTTCAAGAGAAACAGAAGGCTCAGGGGGTCTTGTTACAAGTCCCGCGTTGTGGCAAAAAGGGCAACGGAGATTACAGCCGTGCAAAAACACGGTACACGCAACCTTACCGGGATAATCGAGCAAGGTAAGCTTTTGTATAAACTGAATATTCATTATTGTTCCCCATTCTCAGGCTCGGTGCTTGCTTCTGCCATAGTTGCTTTATCTTTTCTTATCTTCCAAGCAAGCGCCGCCCAAGCAAGGATGACAGCCTGACAAGGGATACCGAGTATGTAGAAAAGCCAGAAATTTGTACCGAAGGTCAAAAGCGTTACGTGCAGAGACGTAAGTACAGTCCACATCAAAGCGGATATAATAAGGAAGTTAAGTCTTCCGTGAAACCAACAGGAATTTAGAATGAGCCACACTGTAAAGGTTGCGGGAATGCAGTAAATAAACGCAAGCCAGTCCTTATCCGCTCCGATAGCATTAAGGAACACAAATGCCACAGTACCGACAAGCCACACAAGCAAAACAGACATACATAGAAAAATGATGTGTATTACGTCCTCGCGTGATCTTGCAGGTTTCTCGGTCTTTTCTTCTTTGATAGGCAGAACCGAATCGCCGTGGTCGGTGATAAGATAGTCGACAGTGACCTCAAAAAGCTCGGCTACAGCCTTAAGCACGGAAATGTCGGGAACAGACTCCGCACGCTCCCACTTTGAGACGGCTTTGTCGGAATAATTAAGCTTCTGCGCAAGATCAAGCTGAGTCATAGAAGCGGCGCGGCGAAGCTCTGTTATATTTTTAGCTATAATAAGCTTTAAATTCTCCATAAATAACACCTCGCAAAAGGATTACACAGAGTTTACCACAAAAATGCCTCATTTTCAAGCCTTTTTGGGTGATTTTTTGCCGTTTTTCTACCGCTCTACCGTCGGTAGAGTTGAAATTCTACCGCTAAACAGAGGGTGAACACAACAAATAGAGCGCCTACACTGCCCGTCGGTTGAACCTTGCGATAAGTATGACTATAATTGCTGTGTAATAAGAAACTAACGGAGAAGTTATGAACGCTAAACAAAAGAAAAGAACGACCGTCCCCGTGTTTTTTGCAGTGGACGACAACTATGTCCCGTACCTTGCGGTAGCCATCCGCTCACTTTCCGATAATGCAAGCAGAGCATACAACTACAGCATACATATACTTATCGATACCCTATCGGACGAAAACAAGGCAAAGCTGTTATCGATACAGACCGATGATCTGAGAATTGAATTTGTAAGTGTTGCAAGCAGGCTCGACAGCCTCGGCAAAATGCTACACCTGCGCGATTATTACACAAAAGCGACTTACTACAGATTTTTCATTCCCGAGCTGTTCCCTCAGTACAAAAAGGGTATTTACCTTGATTGCGATATACTGATTCTCGGAGACATATCCGAGCTTTACCGATATGATATTAACAGACTTCTCGTTGCCGCCGCGGCAGAGGAGGTTATGGCAAACGTGCCCGTATTCGGCGAATATGCCGAGCAGGTCGTGGGTGTGCCGTGCGAGCAATACTTCAACGCGGGAATGCTGGTAATGAACCTTGAAGAGATGCGCAAATGCAATATAAAGGAAGAGTTTGTTGCACTTTCAAAGGAACGGGCTTTTCGCGTTACTCAGGATCAGGACTATCTTAACGTAATTTGCGCAGGGCGCAGTCTTATTGTTAACCAAACATGGAACAAGACAGCATATTGCGAGGATAAGGGCTTTAATCCGAAGATCGCACATTTTAAGATAAACTACAAGCCCTGGAGATATGACGGTATGATGTGCGAGGATGATTTCTGGCATTACGCAAGAAAAACCGAATACTACGATACTCTTAAAAATGAAAAAGAGAGCTACACAGATGCAGACCGAGCGCGTGACAGCAAAATGTACGAAGACCTTATGAAGCTTGCGGAAACGGAGCTTGATGCGTATTATAATGAACACCGCGAGGAAGAAGCCGCGGAGATATACGGAGACTGATATGGAAAAGGCACAGGACAGACTGGAAGTCCTAAACAGAATAAAGGAATACGAGCTGCTCGGGCTTTTTGACCGCGACGTTGAAAACGACCCGCCCACGCGCCCGCTGGAAAAGGGAGAGGTGGATTTTACCGCCAAAAAGCTTACTACAAAGATAGGGACAGCCGTTGCAAACGAAATAGCACGCAGGCATTTTGATAAATGCATTGACAAAGGCGAGCTTGTTATCGAGCGCATAAGAGGCATCGAAAATTATTTTGAGGTATCAAAAAAAGGTGCGCTTATTACCTGCAATCACTTCAATGCATTCGATAATTACGCTGTTTTCAAGGCAATACAGCCGTATCTCGGCAAAAAGAGACTCTATAAGATAATCAGAGAAGGTAATTATACCTCGTTCCCCGGCTTTTACGGATATCTGTTCCGCCATTGCAACACGCTTCCCCTCCCCTCCGACCACACTGTTATGCGCGATATGCTTGATGCTGTCGATACGCTTTTAAACAGAGGCGAAAAGATACTTATCTATCCCGAGCAGGGTATGTGGTGGAACTACCGAAAGCCGAGGCCGCTAAAGGTCGGGGCCTTCCGCTTTGCGGCACGCTCCATGTCACCTGTGCTTCCTATGTTTATAACCATGCGGGATACCGAAACGTACGGTCCGGACGGCTTCCGTATTCAGGCATACACGGTGCACATTCTGCCGCCGATTTATCCCGACAAAAACGCTTCAGTGCGCGAAAACTCGCGCGTAATGTGCGAAAAGAATTACGAAGCGTGGAAAAAAGTGTATGAAGAAACCTATAAAAAGCCCCTTACATATACCACCAAGGGAGAGGTCAAGCCTTGTTCTATATAGCCGTAATATTGATCGCAAATATTATCATTGCCGCGGCAAATGCGATAGGCGGAGCGAATTTCGGGCGGGTGCTTTTTGAATCTGCACTCGCTACGGTAAGCGTTTTTGCTATAGACGGAATATTTGCTTTTTTGATAAGAAGATTGCCCGAAAGACTTTTTGATCCCGATGCAATGATATTTGCGGTAAGCAAAAAAGAAGCCCGCATCTATCGCAGGCTTAAAATAAACAAATGGAAGAGATTTGTTCCGGAGCTCGGCGGTTTTACCGCATTTCATAAAGATAAACTGCAAAGCGCAAGCGATGCGGAGTATCTCGCGCGGTTTATACTCGAATCAAATTACGGAGTTGCGATCCATATAGCAAATGCAGTAACGGGCATTCTTTTATTCCTCCTTCCGTTTTGCAACTCGCCCTCCGTTGCATTGCCCGTTGCGGCTGTAAACGCCGTTTTGAGCATTCTGCCCGTAATGATACTCAGGTCAAATACACCCGCACTGCAGTTGCTTTACAAAAAGAGTATGAAAAAATGACCGCCGAGGCGGTCATTTTTTTAATATTTCTCTTTTATATATCTATCCGCATTCGTGGCGGCAACAGCACCGTCGCTTGCGGCGGTGATGACCTGGCGGAGAGCGGTGGTGCGAGTGTCACCTGCGGCGAATAGACCCGCACGGGAGGTGCGGCAATCTGCGCCTGCAACAATATAACCTGCATCATCAAGCTCCGCGATATCGGCAAAAATACCGTTTTCGGGCTGAAGTCCGATGCAAACAAACACAGCGTCGGTCTCCACTGTGCGCTTTTCGCCATTTACGTCAAGCTCTATTGCAGTAACCTTTTTATCTCCGATAACGGAAATTGGCTTAGCGCCGAGTATTTTTTCTACTTTGTCGGAATTAAGAACCGCCTCGGCAAGATGCCTCTCAGCACGAAGCTCTTCCCTTCTGTGAACAAGATAGACCTTATCGCATAGATTTGCAAGATAAAGCGCATCCTCGGCAGCCGTGTTACCGCCGCCAACAACAACGGCGGTCTTTCCTTTATAAAGGCTTCCGTCGCACACCGCGCAATAGGAAACGCCCCTGCCCGAATATTTTTCCTCACCGGGGACTCCAAGCTTGCGTCTCTTTGCGCCGTTTGCGATTATCATGGTACGCGCCTGATATTCTCCGCCCGATGTTGAAATGCTGTAAACGCCGTCTTTTTCCGCAACTGACAATACCTTATCTTCAACGAGCTCTGCACCGAGATCAAGCATCTGTGCGCGCATATTGAGTGCAAGCTCCGCACCGCTCAGCTTGCCCGTACCGGGGTAATTCTCTATTTCGGGGGTGTATATCATCTGTCCGCCGCAAAGCTCAGCTTCAAAAACATAGACATTGAGCCCCGCACGTCTTCCATATATAGCCGCGGTCATCCCCGCAGGACCCGCTCCGATTATTGCAATATCTATCATAATAACCTCCGTAGGTATTTTACTATTTTATTTTAACATAACGACAATAAAATTACCATACATTTTTAAAAATAACGAATTAAAAACAGCAGTTTACACATACTTATTTTGTCCGAAAAAAATATTCCAAAAAACTTCAAAAAATTTCAAAAAAGGAATTGACAAGTCGGAACTTGTCTGCTATAATAATAGAGCCTTGAGAGAGGCACTCCAAAAACAACCGAATATTGCGGAATTGTGTAATGGCAGCACGGCAGACTCTGACTCTGTTTGTGAGGGTTCAAATCCTTCTTCCGCAGCCACAAAAAACGGCACCCAATTGGGTGCCGTTTTTCTGGTAACGCAGCAGGATTTGAAGCGCGCGGTGTTGAACAAACGCCTTTAGGCGTGAGAAGCGCGCAAGCGCGGAGCGAAGCGACCGAAGCCGGTTACGCCGACGGAGAATTCAAATCCTTCTTCCGTTATTATCGTTGACATAATCAACACTTGGTGCTAAAATGGGAACAATCGTTTTCGCATCATCTCGGAGGCTTTCGATGAAGATCAGTACTAAAGCGAAGAATGCCATTTTTCTCGGCACCTTGTGCTCAATATCATATCTTGCGGTATATATAGCGAGAAATCTCCTTGGAGCGGTAACTCCGAAAATGACCGCTGAGTCATTCTCCTTAGACTATATTGGAGAAATTACAGCAGTATATCTTCTCGCCTATGCAACCGGCCAGCTTATAAACGGAGCTATCGGTGACTGGATAAAGGCAAAGTATATGATATCAGCCGGACTTTTGATGGCGGGTATTGCAAATTTTGTTTTCGTCCGGGTATCAGATTATCCCTACGCTGCCATGGCAGCCTATGCTTGGACGGGTTTTTCTCTTTCTATGATCTACGGACCGATGACGAAAATGGTGGCGGAGAGCACTGATCTGATATATGCAACAAGGTGCAGCCTCGGATATACATTTGCATCCTTCCTCGGCTCTCCGATGGCGGGACTTTTAGCTACGTTTCTCAGTTGGCAAGCCACCTTTAACGTCAGCAGTATAATGCTTGTTATAATGGCGGTTACCGCTTTTATCTGCTTTACGGCATTTGAAAGAAGGGGCATAATTAAATACAGTGCACCGCAAAAGGGCGATGACCGTCCGAAAAAGGACTACAGGGGGCTCTTCAAGCTCCATATAATCAAGTTCTCGGGCATATCGATGCTCACGGGAATAATACGCACCTCATTTGTAGGATTTTTGAGTACTTATTTTTACGCTTATCTCAAATATTCCGAAGAGGAATCGGCATCTATCTTTTCTGTGTCTACACTCATTATTTGCTTTACCGCTTTTATTGCAATATTCGTCTACGAAAAGCTTGGAAGAAATATGCACGTTTGCGCTTTGATATTCTTTGCTTTATCTACCGCCGCATTTTTCATCTCTTGCTTCGTTGGCCATCCCATTGCAAATATTGCAGTGATAATTATCGCTATTATGGCATCTAACGCCGCCGCAACGATGCTCTGGAGTGTATATTGCCCAAGCCTGCGCGATACGGGGCTTGTGTCGGGAATTACCGGATTCCTCGACTTTTTAAGCTATAGCGCCGCCGCACTTGCAAGCTTGCTTATCCCAACTATAGCCGAAGCGTTCGGCTGGCGCAATATAATTTTCATTATGTCGGGGCTTATGCTTGCCGGAACTGTTATATGCATTCCGTATTTCATAAAGACACACGATCGACTATAGGCAATACGCAAATAAGGATAATAAAATGAAAAAAGTATCTCTTGTAAAAGCTTTTTCTTCCCTTGCTCTGCATTTGCTCGCTCTTATGCTTGCATCCTGCGTTGGCAGTTCTGCCGATCCACATGAGGACCACAGGCATAAATGGAGCGACTGGACAGTTGTTGAAAGCCCCACCTGCGTATCCGAAGGGCGCTCAGAGCAGATATGCAGTTGCGGAACGAAGAATACAAAGATGATAAGGGTAATTCCCCACTCAGAGGGAGAATGGGTAACAGATAAAGAAGCCACAGCGTCGGAAAGCGGGCTGAAGCATCAGATCTGCTCCGTTTGCGGCACGGATCTGGAGCATAAGACCATTCCCGTACTCAGCGAGAGCTTTTTGCCGTATATTGCAGACGAGAATCAAGATGAATTGAGACCGTATTATCAGCTTGCCAACTGCCGTAATTTGAAGGGAAACCCCGTAGTCGTTCTTATCTATATTGATGATGACGAAAGCAAGTGGACAGAGCAGGAGGAACTGACATTTACCAATGAGCAGGTTTACCCTGCGTTGAAGTGGCTTGAAAATAACGCCAAGAGCCGCGATGTTGAACTCAATTTCTCAGTTGAGATATATTCAACGCATTTAAGCGGCTACGAGATCAAATACGAAGGCACTGTAAACCCCGACCTTGATAACGGCGGCTCTACAAAGGACGTTCTTGACAAAGCCGCTGAGGATATCGGCTATCGTACGAACTGGGGGCTGTATACATATTACAAAGCAAAATATCCGGATAATGATATTATATTCTTGAATATCCTCAACAAATCCGGAAGATCGTACACAAGACGATTTATTTCCGCGGGACGTTATACGTTTTCCGAGCATTCCGTTATTTTCGCGGATCGGTTAAACGAATCCCCGATAACACGCTCGTACGGCTCTCGCGCTTCATCCGTTGCAAACCATATTCTAAGGCTGTTCGGCGCTGATGACCTTTATACGACTACCGCCCGCGAAGCGATAGCTGAGCAGAAATATCCGAACGATATTATGCTATGGACTTATATAAATATTTCCGGAAATACACTTGGAGACTACACCACCTTTGCAATAGGATGGACAGACGAGGTTCCCGATGTATGTCTGGACCCCAAATGGTGGTAAGCCCCAAAAATCTTGATTTTGAAAAGAGGTAATATTATGTCGGAAATTCTTGAAATAATAATGATACTCAGCTTTGGTGCATCCTGGCCGCTGAACGTAATGAAGTCCTACAAAGCGCGCACCGCAAAGGGCAAAAGCGCAGGCTTTCTCTGCTTTATCATTTTCGGTTACATAGCGGGAATCGCATCAAAATTTATGAATGAAGCTTATATGGCATCATTTGCTACCAAGTGGTACGTGCTCATCTTCTATTTCATCAATCTTTTGATGGTATCCGCAGACCTTGCACTTTATTTCCGCAACAGAAGGCTTGATAGGCAAGAGGCAAACAAATGAAAAACGTATTTCTGATTGGTGATTCAATACGCTACGGCGCCAAGCCCGTGAGTCCCGGTTACGGTGTGTACGTAAAAGAAATGCTAAACGGCGTTGCAAACGTATATTACCCCGATGAAAACTGCCGTTTTGCCCAGCACACGCTCCGCGCGCTGTACGATTGGGAAAAACGGCTGAAAAAAGAGAATATTAAAATTGATATAATTCATTGGAACAACGGTCTTTGGGACGTACTGCGCCTGCATGGCGACGAGCCCCTTACACCTTGCGATATCTACGTGTATTACCTCAGAAGAATACACGCTATGCTCACAAAGCTCTTTCCCGATGCAAAAATAGTTTTTGCCCTCTCCACAGCTATACTTGAGGAGAAGGCAAAACCGGATTTTTACCGCTATAATGCGGATATCGAGCATTACAATGCCGCCGCAAATGCGCTTATGGACGAGCTTGGTGTACCTGTGAACGATCTTTACACCGTCAGCAAGAATATGGACGATTCTCTGCATTGCGATTGGGTGCATTTCGGAGAAGAGGGCTCTAAGATCCTCGCTAAGGCGGTAACGGAAAAGTTACTTGAAATTATCTGAGCATATCGATTATCGCTTCGGTATTCTCCTCCGAATACTCTATTTCCGCAGAATACGCGCGGGCAAACTCACAAAGGTCGGCAAAGTCGCATTTGCCGTCCTTTTTTATTTTTCCGATGCAGATAGCACGTACAACAGCATAGGAAAGATAGGCAAAGCTTGCACGCGCATAAAGGTCGGCTTCATCCTCCGCGTTTGCCGTATGCCTGTACACAAAATATAAAAGCAGCTTTTCAAGCGGCTTTTCAAGATGCTTTACATCCTCTTCCCCCTCGACAAGTAAATCGAGATACGCATCCCAAGTGCTGTCAAGGCGCTCGAGATTTCGCAGTATCTCGCGCCACTCTGAAAGGCTCCTTCCCGTTTGCTTTGAGGTATCAAAAGCTATAGGTTCATTTTGGATTTTTTCGTAAAGTATTTCCCTTTTTCCCTGCAGTTCTGTTTCCCGCTCGCTCGGTTCCTCGGGTTCCCATTCGTCATTATCTATTTCGATAAACTCCGTGTTTTCGGTTTGAGAGAGTAATATTCTTGCCGCCTCCTCGCAGGAAAGGCCAATGCCCATTTCCACGCGGTCGGAGAAGAAATTATAAAAACGCGGATGCTCGCGGCATATCTCACTAATATATCCCTCTCCCTTTTCGGTAATGATATCGCAAAGTCCGCTGTCATTTAAAAAGGGACAGCGCCCGTCACCTCGCATCTCAAAGCAAATTCCGTCCTCTTTTTCGCAAAGGCTGTGTCTTACGCGCGTACCGAGCTCTCCGCCCATAGCTTCATACTTACAAGCGGTTTCATCATCTATGTACACATCCCAGCCGACACAGCAGCTATGCCTGCACTTATCGGCTATGCACTTAAAGTCTTTGTAATAATCAGGTGCTAAAACTCTCATAAGATCCTCCGATAATAACGATATTATATACCATAAAAGCACAAGAATCAACGCAAATTCTATTTACCTTTTGAAAAAAATATGATAATATGTAATCAAATCGTATTTTAGGTGATAATATGAATAAGCTTACAATAGACGAGATGCAGGAAATGCAAAAAGTTCTGCAGGAAAAGAATTTTGAGCGTTGGGGCGGGCTTTCGCCCGAAAAATCCATATCAAAGCTTCTATGGCTTCACGGAGAGGTAGCGGAGGTCAGCGATATTATAAAGAAAAAGGGCGCTTCAAAAATAATGAGCGACCCCGAGGTACGCGCGCATTTTGTTGAGGAGATGTGCGACGTGCTGATGTATTATAACGACGTGCTGATATGCTATGATATTACCGCCGAGGAGCTTGAAAAAGCATACCGCGAAAAGCACGAATTCAATATGAACAGATGGTAATATGAGAATAATTGATATTTCACAGGAGCTTCTTTCCTGCAATGTATATCCAGGCGACCCGCGCCCGACCTTAACGAAGCTGAAAAGCACCGATGAGGGCGAGTTATATAATCTCTCCGAGATTTCCGCTTGCGTTCACAACGGAACGCATATCGATGCACCGTTCCACTTTCTTCCCGACGGTAATACGGTGGAAAAGATACCGCTTGATGCATTTGTCGGCGAGTGCTTTGTAACGCGCTATAACGGAGATTTGAATGCAGAGGATGCTAAAAAGATTCTCCCAGATGCAGACGGTGCCGAGCGTATACTTATCGGCGGGAAAGTAACCGTCACAGCAGATGCCGCCCGCGTTTTTGCCGATGCGGGAATCAAGCTTATCGGCAACGAGGGTATATCCGTCGGCCCCGATGATGCGCCTATGGAGGTGCATAAAATACTTCTTGAAAAGAACGTAGTTCTGCTCGAAGGAATAGTACTTGAAGGCGTAAGCGAGGGTAAATACTTCCTCTCCGCCGCACCGCTCAACATCCGCGGCGCCGACGGCGCACCGTGCAGAGCTTATTTGATTGAGTTATAAAAGCTTTAACGTGCCTGAGAGTAAATCTCTCAGGGACGGTATTATTTATTGGTCAATATTCGTATCACAAGACAGGCTACTTATTCGATGTCAACATTCACCGATGAAAGATCAGCTTCTGAGATGCCGAGTTCGTCAAGCAACGCCTTGTGGGAAATATTCTCTCTATCGTCGTTTGCTACCATTCGTTTCTCTGCTTCTGTGTACATAACGGTATCCGACAGTATCTCGATCAAATTTTCATTTTTATCAACAAATTTATAAATGTCATCCAAACCCAAGGCATCAATAATTGCAAGAGCTGCATTTTTTGGCTCAAGTTCGGTTATATCAAGCTTCAAATGGTCAATGTTGTTATACACAGGGCGAGAAAACAGCAACGCTCTTTTTATTCTCTCATCGTCACGGTTATCGAGCTTCATTCTACGTATATTTTCCGCCTCGCTGCATACTAAAACAATTGTATATATTTCAATATCATACTTTTTGCAAATATCCTCCACTATCTCGTCAAGCAATTGCTTGCGGTGCCCATGTATTCCGTATGGAAAAATGATATTCTCAATCATATCGGAAGCGAAATAGTTGCTCATCACAGCAAGTATGTTAGATTTTTGAATTTGTATTAACTCCGCACTATTCCCTGCCGGATTCATCATTCGCAGTGAATCAGAATCAATGAACGCAGAATTTGGAAGGATACGCATAAGTTCGATAGCAGTAGTCGATTTGCCAATTCCGTTTGCTCCAAGAATTATAATTAGTTTTTTCATAATAATAACCTCTTAAGCGAACGACGGCAGGAGCGCAAGCCCCTGCCGTGTTTTGCGCTTACATACCCGATTACTCAGCCTCGCTGAACATATCCTTGCCTACTCCGCAGAGGGGGCATTCGAAATCCTCGGGAAGATCCTCAAACTTAGTGCCGGGTGCGATGCCGTTTTCGGGATCGCCCTTTTCTTCGTCATATTCCCAGCCACACGCTTCACATACATATTTTTTCATTATTGTTTCCTCCAATATTAATTTTATTTTCCTTGCCAGTTCCTTCGCTTCGCTCAGGATGACGGCAAGGTTTTATTTTATCGCTTCAAAATCAGCCGCGCCGTGCTTACAGAGGGGACAAACAAAATCCTCGGGAAGCTCTTCACCCTCGTAAACGTAGCCGCATATTTTGCAAACGTAGCCCTTCTTGCCCTCGGTTTCGGGCTTTGGCTTAACGTTTGCGTGGTAATAAGAATAGGTCATCGTTTCTCTATCGGAGATTACTCTTGCCTCGGTAACGGAGCAGATAAACATTCCGTGCGTTTCGAGATCCACGTACTGCTCTACCTTCAGCGACATAAAGGAATTGATATATCGGGGCAGGAACACAAGTCCGTTATCGGAACGAAGCGGCTCGCATCCTTCAAACTTATTAACGTTTCTGCCGCTCATAAAGCCGAATTTTTCAAACACCGCAAAGGGTGCGTCCACCGTGAGACAGTTGATGTTCATCACACCCGTCTGTTTGATTATATGGTGGGAATAATTCTCTTTATTAATAGTAACGGCGATTCTGTTCGGCGTATTTGTTACCTGAGAAACGGTGTTTACTATAAGCCCGTTATCCTTTTTGCCGTCGTTGGAAGTGACGACATAAAGACCGTAACCTATATTGAAAAGCGCGGAAAGATCGTTTTTATTTGCGGTACTGTCCTGACGGGCAAGATACTCCTTGCAAAGCTCCTCGCAAAGAGCGTCGATCTGTGCCTTGCTGTCGTCATTAAGGGCAGAAAGGATCTTTACGGTAGTATCGCAATAGGTTATATTCTTGCTCTTTTCAAGCATTCCCTTCATAACCTTTGCCGCCATAGGCGCCCAGCTTCCGTTTTCCACAAGCGCAATGGTACGGTTAGAGTAATTGCGCTCGGTGAGGTGGTCGATAAACTCGCGCATAAAGGGGAAGATATCCGCGTTGTAGGTGGTGGTTGCAAGGATAAGCTTGCTGTAGCGGAATGCATCCGCTGCTGCCTGCGCCATATCGCATCTTGCAAGGTCGTATACCGTTACCTTGGGGCATCCGTTTGCCTTAAGCTTATCCGCAAGGCGGACAACTGCTTTTTTGGTATTTCCGTATACGGAGGTGTAGGCAATAACTATTCCCTCCTCCTCGGGCTGATAGCTTGACCAGGTATCGTAAAGGCCGAGATAATAACCGAGGTTTTCCTTAAGCACGGGACCGTGAAGGGGGCAGATCATAGAAATATCAAGTCCTGCGGCTTTCTTTAATAAAGCCTGCACCTGCGCACCGTACTTGCCGACGATGCCGATGTAATAACGTCGTGCCTCGTCTGCCCATTCTTCGTCTGCATCCCAAGCGCCGAACTTGCCAAAGCCGTCAGCGGAGAAAAGCACCTTATCGCAGCTGTCATAGGTCACGATGACTTCGGGCCAATGCACCATAGGTGCAGTAACGAAGGTAAGAACGTGTTTGCCGAGAGTAAGCGTATCTCCCTCTCCGACAACGATGCGGTTATCCTCGTAATCGGTACCGAAGAAGTTCTTCATCATCACAAACGCCTTTGCGGATGCAACTATTTTTGCCTCCGGATAAGCCTTTACAAAGTTGGCGATATTGGCACTGTGGTCGGGCTCCATGTGCTGAACTATAAGATAATCGGGCTTGCGGCTACCAAGGGTATTCTGGATATTGTCAAGCCATTCGTGGGTGAAGTTTACGTCCACTGTATCCATAATGGCTATCTTCTCGTCGATAATGGCGTAGGAGTTGTATGCCATTCCGTTCGGAACCTTATACTGCCCCTCAAACAGATCGATATTCCTGTCGTTTACGCCTATATATTTGATATCATTTGTAATTGTCATATCTTCCCTCCATATATACTATTTAGTCTATTACACCATTTTCAGGTTAAAAAGTCAAGAATAATTTCAAAAACACTTGCCCTCTTTGCAATCGTGTGTTTCGCCGTAGCGGCAGCAAAGCTCGTTCGGGCATTTGCCTTTTTCAAAGAAGCTTACAAGATTGTTTACTGTGGTCTCCGCAATATTCTCCAGTGCCTCCTCGGTTAGGAACGCCTGATGCGAGGTAACAAGCACATTAGGCATTGAAATAAGCCTTGCAAGGGTATCGTCCTCCATTATATGGCCCGAATTATCCTCAAAGAAGAGGTCGGATTCTTCCTCATACACGTCAAGGCAGGCGGCGCCGACCTTTCGGCTTTTGATCGCGGCAAGAAGGGCTTCCGCATCTACAAGAGCTCCGCGCGAGGTATTGAGAAGAACCACACCCTTTTTGCACTTTTCGAATGCCTTTTCATCAAGCAGGTGATAAGTGTCCTCCGTAAGCGGGCAATGAAGCGATATAATATCGCTTTCTGCAAGCAATGTGTCAAGATCCGTGTATTTTACCGTATCGCCGTTTGCGTATCCCTCAGCGGGAAATTTGTCGTACGCAAGCACGCGCATTCCGAAGCCTCTGCAGATATCGGTAAACACCCTGCCGATTCGTCCGGTGCCTATTACACCGACGGTCTTTCCGTAGAGGTCAAATCCCGTGAAATTTGCAAGGCTGAAATTGAAATCCTTGGAACGGATATAAGCCTTGTGAATACGGCGGACAGAGGTGAGAAGCAAAGCCATCGTGTGCTCGGCAACCGCATAGGGCGAGTACGCAGGCACGCGCAAAACGTGGAGCTTTCCGTATGCGTACTTCATATCTACGTTGTTAAAGCCCGCACAGCGGAGCGCAAGCACGTTAACACCAAGCTCGTGAAGCTTATCTATAACATCGGAATTAACCGTATCGTTTACAAATGCACACACGGCATCATAACCGTGGGCAAGCTCTGCTGTGTCGGCATTCAGCTTGGTATCAAAAAATTTTATATCGATTCCCGCCTTAGCGCAATGCTTTTCAAAGGAAGGGCGGTCGTACGGTTTGGTATCGAAAAAAGCTAATTTCATTTTAAATCTCCTTGCTTTTGTACTTTAATTATAGTATAATATGCTCACAAAATCTGTTGAATTTTCAACGTTTGGAGAAATATTTTGAAAACTGCTTCAAAATCACTTGACGTCTGCCCGCTCTTTAGCGGAATAGACTCCTCAGACCTTGGTAAGCTGCTTCCCTGCCTTGGCGCGCGCACAGTGCATTTCGATAAAAAGAGCACAGTGTTCTCGGAAGGCGATGCCGCAAACACCATCGGAATAATGCTTAAAGGAAGCGCACAAACAGTACAGATAGATTATTACGGCAACCGCGTTATCCTCGGCAAGATAACGGACGGAGAGATATTCGGCGAAGAGTTTGCGTGCGCGGAAACATCGGAACTGCCCGTTTCCGTAGTTGCAAACGAGCCTTGCGAAATTATGCTTATCGACTGCTCGCACGTACTGCATACCTGCTGTAACAATTGCGCCTTTCACCAACAGCTGATATACAACCTGATGCGGGATCTTGCAACAAAGAATATTTCCTTACATAACCGCATTGAAATAACCTCCAAGCGCACAACGCGCGAAAAGCTGCTTGCTTACCTTACACTTATGCAAAAAAAGACGGGCAAGACTGCCTTTGAGGTGCCCTTTGACAGACAGGAGCTTGCCGATTATCTTGAAGTAGACAGAAGCGGACTATCAAGCGAGATAAGCAAGCTGAAAAACGAAGGTGTGATCGAAAACACAAAAAACCGTTTTAAGCTTCTTTGAGGAATTATGATAAATAACGAGAACATACTAAAATATGCCGAAGATAACTTCGACGGTGCGCTGAAGCTGTTATTGGAGCTTGCACCTATCCCCGCGCCTTCGCATAACGAAGAACTTCGTGCGGAATATTGCCTGAAGTGGCTTCAGGATATCGGGGCGGAAGGCGCTTATATTGATGAAGCACTGAACGTGGTATACCCATATAAGGATAACGGCGGTAAGCTCAAGGTATTTATGGCGCACAGCGACACCGTGTTCCCCGATACCGCTCCCCTGCCGCTTGAGAGGCGCGACGGAAAGATTTTCTGCCCGGGCGTGGGCGATGACACGGGACACGTCGTTACCCTTCTGATAGCGGCAAAATATCTTATAGAGCATCAGCCCGAAACCGACGGAGAGGGTATACTAATCGTAATCAACTCCTGCGAGGAGGGGCTTGGCAATCTTAAGGGATGCAAGCACATCATGGAGCGCTTTGGCGACAGAGTAACGGAATTTGTAACCTTTGACAGCCACCCGAAAGCCATAATGACCCGCGCAGTCGGCTCGCACAGATATAAAATTGAAATTAAGACCGAGGGCGGGCACTCATACGGCAATTTCGGCAGAACTAATGCAATTGCGGTTATGGCAAAGCTGATAAACGAGCTTTATTCGGTAGAGCTTCCCGAAAACGGCAGAACGACCTATAACGTAGGAACCGTTTCGGGCGGAACGTCGGTAAACACCATCGCTCAAAATGCCGAGATGCTTTATGAATACCGCTCCGTCAGTGCGGACAACCTCAGCTATATGCAAAGCCGCTTCAACGAAATAATCGAAGGCTTTAAGGATGCAGATGCCGAGATCACAGTTACCAAGGTCGGTGACCGTCCCTGCGGCTCCGAGGTGGATGCAGAAAAGCAACAAGCACTCACCGACAAAGCAATCAAAGCAATCGAGACCGTCTACGGCTACACACCAAGGCAAGGCACAGGCTCCACGGACTGCAATGTGCCTCTTGCTATGGGTATTCCCTCCGTATGCGTTGGATGCGTGAGATCCGCAGGTGCGCACACAAGAGGCGAGTATTTAGTGGAAGAGAGCCTCGAAACAGGCATCGCGGTTGCGCTGTCAATGATAAGTTATGCACTCAAATAAAGGATGAAAACAATGAAAACACTCGAAGAATTAAGAGAATATTTTAAGGACGATATTTTTGCCACCGACGCAGGCTGTGTTATCGAGGAGGTTGGAGAGGGCTTTTCCGTCTGCTCTATGCCTATCGAAGCTAAGCACAAGAACGCACGCGGCGGCGTAATGGGCGGTGCGATATTCACGCTTGCGGATTTCGCATTTGCAGTTGCCGCAAACGCGGGCGGTGTTCCCACCGTTTCCGTTTCCGCAAACACGATGTTTATGAAGGGCGCAAAAGGCACGCGCCTTATTGCCCGCGCAACGCTTATCCACAACGGCAGAACCACCTGCGCCGCAAGCGTGCGCGTAACGGACGATTTTGGCACAAACATCGCAGAGGTATCCCTCACGGGAGTTCAACTTTCATAAAGAAAAAGGGCTATCAGCCCTTTTTCTTTATGTCTTACAAAATATCCTCAACGAAATACGCATTGGTATTTGCATGCTTGCCGTTTTTGTCGGTTACGGTAATACGAACGTATCCGTCGTCGGGTTCAACAACAAACTCCGCGTGCGTTAGGCTTTTTCCCTTTTCTCGGAACGCGGCGCGTGTTTTGCGGCAGGCGGTGGACATAACGATCTTCTCGCACGGACCCGTCTTCACGCACAGCTTGTTGCCGTCCATGTACAGTTCCTTGATCTCAGGACCCATGGATGCATAAAAATTACCAGCAACAAGCGCATCGGTGATGGTGGTGTAATCAAGCTTATCCGCCTTTATCATCGTCCAAGCGACAAAAGAATCGCATCTCGGAGCGTCGAAAGGCGCGCCGTTATGGTTATCGTCAGCGGCTATACAGTAAAGGCGCTTGCCCATACGTAGCATATCGTCATATATCACGGGGTTATACTCGGGGAAAGTAAGTAAAGAGCCGGTGTTGCATATCTCCATTGCGTGCATACCGTGGTAGTTTTCGTAATCACTGCGGTTTTCAAGCGACCATACGGGGTGATTGTATGTTACGAAAAATCCGTTCTCTCTGCCCGCGTTTATCATAGTATTGATGCATTCGGGGCTGTGATCTCGCTCAAAATCGGGCATATTCGGGTCATGCTGAACAAGATGCCTGTTTGCGGCGCCGTTGCCCACCATATACTTTTCCCGATGCCAGCACACCTGACGGAGATTATCGGGCTTCAGCGCAATGAGGCACAGATGGCAGGTCTTGCGGTATTTAAAGACCGCACCGGGGTCGTTTGCGTTAAGCTCATATCCGTTAAGCGCAACAAAATCATCATCGCAAAGATGAGTTTGGTCGAGCATTATATTGTGGTCGGTATACGCAACAACGGAATATCCGTGCGCCTTATACGCTTCCTTCACCTGCTCGGGCGTAAGCTTTCCGTCCGATACCGTAGTATGGCAATGAAGATTTGCCTTGTAAAACCGGCCGCCCTCCGGCAAAAGATACTTTTTCATATCTGTTCTCCTTCAAAATGATTAATTACAGTATATCAGCCGCTATTAAATAAGTCAAGAAAAAGAAGCACCCTGTAGG
>JAZQFL010000101.1:0-6809 GCA_045539485.1 Eubacteriales bacterium | reverse complement strand
GGACCCGTAATTACAAGTGTATCAAGACCCCCGGATAGATCAACATTTATCGGAATGACCTTGTCCTTATCAATAAGCGGATGGCGGGCCGAAAACAGTGATATAGTGCGCTCCTCTGAAAATGAAGGCGTATTCGCCTTCATTTCGTATGAAAGCGATGCACACGCAAAAACAAAGGAAAGCTCGGTGATATTAAGATAATTTCTGAAAAGCGGATTTGCGCATCCGGCTACCTCAGAAGAAAATTCTGCAAGTATTCTTTCAATCTCGCGCTGTTCCTTGCTTTCAAGCACGCGCAGCTCGTTATTGGCTTCAAGGACTGCCGCAGGTTCAATAAATACGGTAGCACCCGATGCGGAGGTATCGTGTACAAGACCCTTTACCTCACCTCTGTGCTCGGATTTTACGGGAACAACGTATCTGCCGCCGCGGGTAGTTACAATGTTCTCCTGCAGATATTTGGAGCCTGCACCGCTAATAAATTTATTGAGCGATTCCTTGATCCTGTTGTTTGCATTGCGTATCTTTCTGCGTATCTCCGCAAGCTCGGGGCTAGCCTCATCGGCAATCATATCCTCGGATATAATTGCTGAATTGATCCTGTTTTCAAGATACTTATTCGGTGTAAGTCCCGCAAATACATCATCAAGGCAGGTATCGAACTTTTTATCGGTTTCGATATAATCGGTAAGCTGGCGCGCAGCGGAAAGCACACGCGCGATCTCGATAAGCTCTCTGCAAGAAAGGACCGCGGATTTTTCCGCTCTTCCTACAGAATCAGAAATATCGGTAACACCGCAAAAAGGCGGCATGCCCTTAATGTCGCACAGTCTTTTGGCATCGGTAGTGCGTCTTTGGCGGCGCAATACCATTGCAAAATCGTCTGTGGGCATCATGGCAAGAGCTGCCTGCGCTCCACCTTTGGTAGGCGCGCAGGAGGCAAGCATCTCTTTTATCTTATCGTATTCAAGCACCTCAAGGGTGCGCTCGGTAATATTCATTAATCTTTGACCTCATGATAAAAGCTAAGAGTCTTGAATCCGCAATCAAGCTGTGCAAGCAGGTATTTCTCGCAAAGATCGGAAAGCGCGGATTCCTCTTCATTCGGAAGGCGGAATGCAAAAGCATTCTTGGTTTCGGGTGAAGTTATAAATCGAAAGGCATCAAGCTCTCCCGATGAGATCGGAAGAACGGACACGGGTACACCTGTTTCCGCAAATAGCTTTCGAACACAGTTATCGCACAAACAAACTCCGCCCACTGTATCTAGATATGTAACTAAATCAACGGAGCCGCAATTACCGCAGTCTTCAAGCTCGGGAGTAAAGCCTCCGATACTGACGGCAGAAAGCTCAAACACAGCCTTAATATGCTCAAGAGTGTGTTTATCCCCGCATAACATATAGAGCGTATTAAGCGTAAGGCGGAGAAGATCGATATCGGCTTGTCCTTCAAGAGAGAGCTGTTCGGTAACCGAGGCAACGTAGCATGCAAGGGCAAGGCGGGGCAGATCGCGCCTTACCGAAAAGAAGCTTTCGGCAAGAGAGGCATCCTTAAGCCACTTAAAGTCGCCTTTTACAGTAAACGTAAATTCACCGTAGGCAAACTGTTGGGAAACAGCCATAAACTTGCTTTTTAGTGAACGCGCGCCCTTAGCAGAAATAGTAAGCTTTCCGTATTCTGCGGTAAGCAATGTAAGAAGCTTATCGTTATCGCCGACATCTGTGGATCTCAAAACAAGACCGGTACAGCTTGCGGAAACTGTTGACATATCAGTCCTTTCTGTAACCGAAGTTACGGACAACGCTGGGATTATCTCTCCAATTTTCCTTGACCTTTACCCAAAGGTCGATAAAAACCTTGCAACCGAAGAACGCCTCAAGGTCCTCGCGTGCCTTGGTGCCGACAAGCTTGAGCGCCGCACCCTTGTGACCGATAATGATTCCCTTATGGCTCTCCTTTTCGCAGAATATATTAGCGCGGATGCGGAGCATATTCTTCTCCTCAAGAAATTCCTCTACCACAACAGCGGTTCCATGGGGTACTTCCCTGTCAAGAGTGCGGAGAAGCTTTTCGCGGATAATTTCCGCGGCTATCTGTCTGTCGGGCTGATCGGTAATCATATCCTCGGGGAAAAGCCACGGCATCTCCACGGTGTATTTTTCTGCCTCTGAAAGCAGGATATCAACACCCTGTCCGTTCTTTGCGGACATAGGAACAACAGCTGCAAAATCAAATTCTGCGGCATAAGCGGCAATGGTATCGCCGATCTTCTTTGCGTCGTATGCGTCTGTCTTGTTAATAACAAGAATAGCGGGAATCTCGCACTTACGGATACGTCCGATTATTTTCTGCTCAATGTCACCCACGTTGCCGTGGGGTTCAACAACGAGAATGGCAAGATCAGCGTCACCTATGGCGCCCTTTGCGGCATCGACCATATATTTTCCAAGGTCCGTACGTGGGGTATGGATACCGGGAGTATCAAGGAATACGTACTGAGTGTCACCAACCGTATGAACACCCATTATACGGTTTCTTGTGGTCTGAGGTTTTTTGGAAACAATAGCGATCTTTTCGCCAAGAACTGCATTAAGTAATGTAGATTTACCAACGTTTGGTCTTCCAACGATAGAAACGTATAAAGCCTTCATTATTTAACCTCCGTGGTGTTTTTAAGTCCGAAACCGCATATTTCGGCAATTGAGCTTTGACGCGCGCGCATATCTGCCTCATCCTCATCTCCGGTTTCATGGTCATATCCGAGAAGATGCAGGGTCGAGTGTATTACAAGGAATGCCGCTTCACGCGCAAAGCCGTGGCCAAATTCCTCACCCTGACTGCGTGCGCGGGAAAGATTCAGAACTATGTCGCCAAGCTCTATTGCACGTCCCGGAACATCGGGGTCGTTTTCATCGAACATCGGAAAAGAGAGAACGTCTGTTTCTTTATCGATATTGCGGAATTCAGAATTAAGGGATCTTATGCCCTCGCCGTTAGTAAATGTAACGGAAACATTGCAGTCGCGCTTGAAATCCTCAAATTCAAGTGTACCGAGAATAGCACGCCTGACAAGCATCTTAAGATCGTAATTTACCTTTTCTTCGGTCTGTTCATTTGTAAAATAAATCATCAGCTTCACTGTCTGAACCCTCTTTTCACTCTGTATTCACTTCTTGTGTCTTTTTCTCTGCTGTTGGCTTTCTCGTATTTTTCGTATGCGAGAATTATCTTCTGTACAAGCTTATGGCGGACAACGTCGCGTTCCGTAAAACGGTGCACAGAGATATCGTCAATACCCTCGAGTATTTTTACAGCCTCGGCAAGTCCGCTTCTTCTGCCTATATTAAGGTCAGTTTGAGTTAAGTCACCCGTAACCACAGCTTTGGAATTATTGCCGAGACGGGTGAGAAACATCTTCATCTGCTCGGGCGTGGTGTTCTGCGCTTCATCGAGAATTATAAAGGAATCGTCAAGCGTTCTGCCGCGCATATACGCAAGCGGTGCGATCTCTATCGTATTTCTCTCAAGGTGACGGGCATAATTTTCAGCTCCGAGCATCTCATAAAGCGCATCGTAAAGCGGACGCAGATACGGGTCTATCTTGTTTTGAAGATCACCGGGGAGAAATCCCAGCTTTTCGCCTGCTTCAACCGCAGGTCTTGTAAGAACGATCCTGCTTATCTCCTTAGCACGCAATGCTTTAACTGCCATTGCAACGGCAAGGAAGGTCTTACCAGTTCCTGCAGGTCCGATACCCAAAACCACGGTGTTAGCGCGTATCTTATCAACATACTGCCTTTGACCGACAGTCTTCGGCTTTATCGGCCTTCCCTTCGCGGTAACGCATACACAATTATCATCAAAACCCGCAAGCTCCGTCTTTTTACCGTCCTTAACCATTCCGATAAAGTACTCAACAGTCTGCTCGCTTATGGTGTCACCGTCAATTACAGTGTGCGAAAGAAGCTCAATGACCTCACAAGCCGCTTTTACGGAACTTGGATCCTCACCGATAACAGACACAGCATCAGCCGCTTCGTCGCTGTTTGAGCGGTTATAAACTCTGACGTCAAATGCTTCTTCGATCAAAGAAGCATTCTTATCAAAGCTTCCGAATATAGCGGACGTTATTCCGTCCGATGATAAATATACTGTTTTTTCTGCCATTTTTCCTCCTTATAGCCTTACGGCTCGGCAGTAAAGGGAAAGCGCAATGCAATATTCTCCTCGCAAACAGCATACAGCCTGACAGTCAGCTTATCCGTACCGTAATCGTAAGAAAAACGCTTGGAGATAAGCTCTGCATCCGATTGCGAATGTAGAATTGCGAAAGCTTCGGATTCTGCCGCACGGCGAGCTTCATCGCGGGTGAGCGACACAGAGCTCACCTGCTTTTCGGTCCCGTATTCGGCAATATAATTTATCGGCAATCTGAAGCTTCCGAAAATGTATACACTCCCTCTTTTACGAATTATATCACACTCCTCCCCACTAAGTCCATATTTTAATGAAAAATTAATTGATTTTCCGAATGTTTCAAGCGAAATTCTTTCAATTTTTCCTTCGCTCAGCGAAATATTATCGTACATGTACGGTTGTTCTGCAACTATTTCCTTTTCGGTTTGGGCGTATACTCTGGCAGATGCATTAACAAGCGTTATGTCACCGTCGCGCTCCTCAATGATTCCCGAGACAAGAAGATCGCCTTTTTTTACCGATTCGCCGACTCTCACCATCTGCTGTCCCCGTTCGATAACTATACCCGTTATTATTCCGTCATAAGAAGCGACAATATGCGAATATTCGGTAACCTCCTCTTTTTGAGGTACTCTTTCGGATTCGGCAACCACGACCTCTGCCCTCATTCCCTTAATATTAACACTTATCCAAGCTATATCCTTTGACAGAACCATCATTTTTATTCGCAAAAGGTCGTTATTGATGTCCTTAAGTTTAACCCCTTCATAAACTCCGCATTCACGCAGAAGTTCCCGTACGTCTTGCTCGGTCAATCGTGAATTACCGCTAATATCGAGCGCCCAAAGTATTGATGAAAAGTAAGAGATCAAAATAACAAAAAGCATAGCTCCCGCCAGCACGCCCCAGCGTTTTCTGTAACCGAAAACCGCCTTTCTTTTGCGTTTGCACTCTATACCTCTGCTTTCAAGAAACGCTCGAAGCTCTTCTTCAAATTCCGTGCTGACATAAATAACCGTCCTTTCTCCAATTGTCTCAGTATGCACGAATTTTCCCTTTTTAACCGAATAATCAAGGACGCAATTAACACAAGGGCACTCGGCTACAATAATGCACCGAGTGTCCGGAAGATAATTCTTAATAAATTTATTCATCGGTCCACCGCCTCAAAATTCACCGATTGTATCTTACCTTCAATTTCTACGGAGCGGTTTCCAAATGATGTACAGCATAACTGTTTACCTACAAAAACAATCTCGCCTCCCCCCAGTAACCGAAGCGATATATTTTCGGGCACTGATATCTCTACCCCGCATACACCGCCAACGAGTGCGCTTTTCTTTGTGCGCATCTCCAAGCTAAATGCGAGCTCCTCGCCCTCGCATTTTATAGCCTTAACAATATCTTTTCCGCTCAGCTTCATAAACTCTCCGTTCTATTAACCAAGAAAATTCATATAATTCACTACATTCTATGTTATGGAGAACAGCTAAATGACAAGGAGAGATCACGCAAAGTGCTTGATACAGCTTTTATCCATATCTCTATGCTTGTTATTCCTGATTTTTTCCGAAACAGCATATTCTGCTGCTCTGAAATCGCTGATCCTCGTCGGAAAAACGGTACTTCCGGTTTTGCTTCCGTTTACAGTTCTATCAAATCTGATTTCCGATACATTGACGGCAGGAAACCGAATGAGCGCTATTGTTACAGCGTTTTTTATTGGAAATATATGTGGAGCCCCGATCGGCGCTATTTTGACAGAACGCTTGTACGAAAACGGTATAATTTCAAAAAAAGAGGCAGGATCGCTCCTGCCTGCCGTTTCCTGTACTTCCCCTGCATTTTGCATCAGCGCTGTCGGAAATTGCATTTTCAATAACACAAATTTCGGAATACTTATATGGTCAACGCAAGTCATAATTAATCTTGCTATTCTATTATTTTTTCAGAATAAGAACAAGACAGAGTATATTATCGAACAAAGCAAATTCACAATTGATCCGGCAACCGCTATATCAAAAGCGGCAAACGCTCTTTGCCCCGTTTCTGCATCAATAGTTTTTTTCTCGGTACTTTCGGCTGTAATCTCAGATTTATGCAATTTAAATCCACTATTCGAATGCGCGCTGAACTCAGTACTGGAAATGAGCGGAGGATGCGCGCTTGCCGGATATATCGATTATCCGTTTTCGTATTTATTTGCTTCTTTTACTCTCGGATTCGGAGGTGTTTCGATCCTCATGCAGGTCAGCGCATGTACTCGGGGCATATCCAAAAAAAACTACATATTATCCAAGCTCATAACAGGTATAGTGTGCGCTTCGGTCACACTTATTAATTCGCCATTTTTCGCTTCCGCTATTGAAAAACTGACAAATTAGTGCTAAAATAGCATCAATAAAGGAATGCGAGGTAGTTATGGCTAAGAAATTCGATGAATCAAAGATCTGCGCGTATTGCGAAAATTCACAGCCCTCTGTCCTTCCCGACGAGTTTATTTGCCGCAAAAAGGGCATGGTCAGCGCAACGGCTAAATGCCACAGCTTTGTATATGACCCGCTAAAGCGCAGAGTGCGCCCGAGAAACCAAAACAACGACTAAAAAAC
>JAZQFL010000100.1:0-6095 GCA_045539485.1 Eubacteriales bacterium | reverse complement strand
GACGCCCTTTTGTGTTAATTTAAAGCTTTTTAACTTCCTCAACATTGAGTACGAATACGGTTGCGCCGCCGACCTTAACTTCTTTCGGCAGGCTTCCGTGGTTAAGCCCCTGACCAAAGGATGCGGTAGGAGCGGATTTCTGCGTTCTGGTGACGCAGTGCTGATTAAGAATTTCCATTACCTCGTTTACGGATTCATCCTCCGTGCCGATAAGCAGAGTGGTGTTGCCTACCATCAGAAAACCGCCGGTGGTGGAAAGACGGGTAACGAAAAATCCGGCTCCGGTAAGCGCAGAAGCGGCAACGACGCTGTCGTCGTTGTTTACTATAGCAAGTACGAGCTTCATAATTCCTCCTATATGTTTTATTAGAGATAGAAATCAAGGGCGGTGCGGCTGTGCTTGTCAAGATCATTGATATCGGGGATCTCGAAACGGTTATCGTTTGCATCCCTGAAGAGCACGCGTGTGTCATGCAGGAGCTTGACCTGATGAACAAGGTGGGTTATCTCGATTATGCGGTGGCCTCTGTCCGTTTCAACATCAAAGATTATCTTACTGCGCTGATCGTCGATGTTGTTTATCTTGTTTATCTTGGGGATTAGATAATACTCCGCAAGACATTCGAGGATAAGCTTTCTGTCCTCTTTGATAAGATCGTCTAAGTTTCGGATAAGTCCCTTTTCGTTAAGATCGGGATCAAGCAGGGATATATATCGCGTCTGACCGCTGATAGGGAACAGCCTTCGCGGTTCAAGCTTTTCTATAACAGTACCGTCGAAAAGCTCCATATCAACTGTGGTAAGTCCGCGCCTTTTGAATTTTGCGTTGTTGCTGTCAACGTAAAGTCTGTTCATAATAGCCTCCTTACCCCTCGAACCGCTCTTCCTTGCGGCTCTTTTCGGCTTCCTCGCTCATTGTCTGGATCTGAACGAGCTTGTAATACTTGCCCTTCAGCGCCATAAGCTCCTCGGGTGAGCCCATTTCAAGTATCTCGCCCTTATCGACAACGATTATCTTTGTAGCGCGGCGCAGGGTGGAAAGGCGGTGCGCTATCATAATCGTCGTTCTTCCGCTGATAAGGCGGTCGATAGCCGCCTGAATAAGGCTTTCTGTCTCAGAGTCAACGGATGCCGTTGCCTCGTCAAAGAACAGCACGCTGGGGTTTTTAAGCACCGCACGCGCGATGGAAAGACGCTGCTTCTCACCGCCCGATATACCGGTACCGCGCTCGCCGAGCACCGTGTCGTATGCATCGGGCATACGTGCGATGAACTCATGCGCATTTGCTACGTCTGCGGCATGTATTACCTGCTCGGGGCTCGGGTCGTCCGCGCCGTAGGCGATGTTGTTGAAGATAGTGTCGTGGAACATCATCGGCTCCTGCTGTACGTAGCCTATCTTCGAACGGTAGAAGGTCATATCGATATTGCGGATGTCTATGTCATCCATCAGTATCTCGCCGTCGTAGCCGTCATAGTAGCGCATCAGCAGGTTGATAAGGGTTGATTTACCCGAACCGGTGGTACCGACGATACCTACGGTCTCGCCGGGTTCGATCACAAAGTTGATGTTGGAAAGAGTCTTCTTTGAACGGTCAAATGAGAAGTTTACGTTTCTGAACTCTATCTTACCCTTGATGTTCTTCGGGTGCTCGCCGTTAGAGAAGTCGTGCTCGGGCTCCGCATCAAGGATATCCATAATTCTTTCAGCCGCCGCAAGGGTGTGCTGGAAGGAGTCGTTAAGGTTTGCAAAGAAGTTTACGGGGCCGTAGAAGGTGCCCGTGTAGGAGATAAACGAGATAAGCAGACCTGCGGTTATCTCCGAGGAGCCGCCGATTACCTGCGAGCCGCCGATAAGCCAGATAAGCAGGGAACCGCAGCTGATAAGGAACGAGGTAATGTGCGGGAACGTAATGGTAATACGTGCGCTCTTGATGTCGGTCTTGAGCCATTCCTCGTTGTAGTGGTCGAAGTTTCCTATGGTCTTCTTTTCGTTAGTAAACGCCTTGATAACACGGATGCCGGGCAGGGTGTCCGTGAGAATAGACGTAACCGCCGACCAACGGCGCCATATCTTAACGTAGTAGGGGCGGATCTTTCTTCCGAATATCCTTGCACCCATAACAACGAAGGGAACGGGGATAAGGGAGAGGAGCGTCAGCTTCCAGTTCATCGAAAGCATTATTACGATAATGCCGATAAGCAGGAAGAACTGAACGATGACCTCCTGCGTTATGCGGAGCATAAACGACTGTATGGTGGAGGTATCGCCGCTTATACGGTTGATAACGCTGCCGGTTGAGGTGCGGTCATAGAAGCGCATGGGCAGATACTGTGCCTTTTTGTATATATCGCTTCTGAACTGCTTAACTATCTTATCACCGCAAATACGCAGATTATACGAGCGGAGTATACCCACCGTATGCTGCAGTATGTGGGATGCAAGAAGCGTCAGAACAACGGTGACAAGGAGCTTATGGTCCTTGTTGGGGAACACCTCGTCCACAAGCGTTTTGTTCATATACGGCGGTATGAGCGACAGCGCGGTCGTGAACGCCGAAAGGAACATACATACAAGCAGCAGCCACTTGTGCGGTGCTATGTATTTTACTATGGTTTTGAAGAATCTGCCCTTTGACGAGCAGTAGATGCAGTCAGCACCCGGCCGCAGAAGCGTTCTGCCGCATTTGGGGCAGACGGACTTCTGCTTGATGAAGGCATCCTCAACTATGGGAACTACCTCATCTGCGGCTGCACCCTCGTGCATCCGCTCGCAGAAGATCGCAACGGCATCAAAAAGCGATGCAACCTTCAGCGAGAAGCGCAGAATGTTCTGCGGCTCTTCCGTCTCGCCTCTTTTTACGGTCAGCAACGCGTTGCCGTAGCATCTCTTGACGTAGCATTTTTCCATTTCCGAGTATTCGATGCGGATAGGCTCCGGCTCGTCTTCGGAAAAGGAATAGATAGCCTTGTCTGTTGCGGAAAGAAAAGCCTTGCCGAAATGCGCCTTCATCGTAAGGTCAGCCATAACTGCGAACAGGATCTTTTCTCCCTTTGCCGCTTTGGTTATTCGGTCTGTAACCTCTTGCGGCAGCTCAATGTTTGTCTGAAACTGCACTTTAGTTTCTTCCATAACTTCCTCCGGGGCGTGTCACGCGCCATTTTGTTTCCGAAAAGGCGGATGTATTTGCCCTGTGCAAACCATCCTTTTTTTGAGTTATGTATCTTATATCAAATAGGGGGGGATAAGTCAATAATATTACAGAAAATTAAATTTTGATTTCCAAAATTCTAATATTTTCTATAATTCGCAGATGTTGACAAATTTGGTCTATTGTGATAGACTAAACGTGCAAGGTCTACTAATATAGACCAAAGGAGGCAAATATGAAGGTATCAAACTGTGAGCTTAATCTGCTTGATATAATATGGGAAAACGAGCCCGTGCGCTCGGGTAAGCTTGTTACTCTTGCCGCAGAAAAGCTTGGATGGAAAAAATCCACCGTGTATACGGTGGTAAAGCATCTTGTAGACAAGAATATAATAAAAAATGAAAACAGTGTTATCAGTGCGCTGTCTGCGCGCGACGATATACTGAACGAAAGATCGGAAACCCTCATCAACCGAGGCTTCGGCGGCTCTCTGCCGATGTTTTTGACAGCATTTCTTTCCAAGGAGAAGATATCAAAAACGGAGGCGGAGGAGCTTAAACGGCTGATAGACGAATACACGGAGGAAAACTAAGATGCTCAAATTTTTTGAAACCCTACTTAATATGAGCATAACGGGCGCGGTGATAATCGCGTTTGTGATGATCGTTCGTCTTTTTCTTAAAAAGCTCCCGCGCAAATATTCATATATTCTATGGATAATTCCCGCTATAAGATTGCTTATTCCGTTTTCGGTAGCGGCACCCGTGAGCGTTTTCAACTTCATACATATTCCCGAACCGCACGCGGCGGTGGCGGACTACGGTGAAGTGACCGAGCCGCCCGCGCTTACGGATGATATTTTCACCGACCCGATAACCGATGCGGTAACCGATGCGGTGATCGACCCGGTAACGGATGCAGTAACGGATGAAGGATATTTTGACAGTGTGCCCGACGGTTGGAATACCGGTGAAAACGTACCGCAAATTACAGGGCCTGTATTTACCTATGAAGTCATAACCCACGAGCCCGCTATCACCGATGCTCCCGCGGTAAACGAAACTCCTGCTCCGGAGGAGCCGAATACGGCACTTACGCTTTGGCGCGCCGCTTGCGCTATCTGGGTAACGGGCGTGATAGCAATGTTCTGCTATCTTGCGTATTCCTTTGCGGCAACAAAGAGAGCCGTCGAATATTCTTATAAGATCGGCGAAGGCTTGTATTCGAACGGATACATCGACACACCGTTTGTTTTCGGATATATAAAGCCGAGGATCTACGTTCCCTTTGGGCTTGACGATAAGGAATTTGCCTACGTGGTAGCGCACGAAAGGACGCACATAAAGCGCGGCGACCATATCATCAAGGCAGTTGCTTCGCTTATTCTCTGCGTGCATTGGTTCAATCCCCTTGCGTGGCTTGCTTTCAAGCTGATGACAGTGGATATGGAGCTTTCGTGCGACGAGCGTGCGCTCAATACTTATGAACTTGAGGCGCGCAAGGACTATGCGCGTACCTTGCTCAGTATGTCCGTTGTCAGCAAAAAGGTACCGTTCCATGGTATGCTCTCGTTTGGCGAAAGCAGTATAAAAAGCCGTATTAAGGGCATTTTGCGCATGAAAAAGCCTGCGGCTTGGGCGTGTGTGCTTGCGGTTGCGGTGATAATCACCGCCGCCGTGTGCCTGCTTACAAACGCAGAACAGACTCCACCCGATATTGGCGGAGAGACAACCACCGACCCCGTTGATACGATGGAGCCCGTTGATACTGACGAACCCCTCACTACCGATGCACCCGTAACAACGGATCCGCCGATGATCGATGGCGAAACAGAGCATTTGTTCGAGGATAAGCTGAAAGATTACACGTCCGCGGATGTTAAGATAGGTGTGACCGTGCCTGCCGCATGGAGCTTTGAAGGTGACACCGCAACCGTAAACGGCGAAAAATGCTTTGAATTCGTAAGCGCTTGGCCTGAAGCTTTGGGTCTTGATACGGAAAGCATCAAAACCTCGGGCGGTTATGCGGATGTAACTCGGGTTGAGGAAAAAACAGGCGAGCCGGGAGAAGTTTACAATTACCTTTACCACGGAAAAACAGCCAATGGAGAATTTTTTGAGTACGTGGTTCTCAGAAACGGATATTATGTACATTTACGTTTGCACGGGATTCCGGCTGATGTGAATTCTATTCTGCGATCTGTGCGCGTTTTTAATGATATGACTAAATTTGTGGGAGATCTTCTAATGATTTCCTCCGGCGATTACACATACAACGTCGATGTTATCAATTTGGACGTCGAGGCTGTCGAAGTGTTGGAACGGATACAAGTCGGTCAATTATATAAAGACAAGGTAAGATATGTGGAATTCAGAAATAAATACCTGAATATTACGGGCACTCCTGCGCTTGTTTCCGGAGATATACTTGGCTTTAAGGTTGCGGAGGATTGTATACTTTACACGGTAGTAGACGGCGCGATATACACAAAGGATATGTCAACACTCGTTGCGTTCCCGCCCGCGGTGACGGGCGAGTATACTCTGCCTGACAGCGTAACGCACATAGACGATTACGCATTCTACGGCAGTAAGCTATCTAAGCTGAACGTGCCTGCAAGCATTGAGCGCATAGGTGCACTAAACGGCGCAGAAGGTGTTGAAGTCAAGCTGGTAAAGAGCGAGATCGAAGAATATAACGTATGGGGAGAGTTGATAAAAAAGACCGTTGTCGAGAGTGTTGATGGAAAGCTCCATAAGTACGTAAATACTTTCACTTATGAGATCACACATATTGATGAGACGCACTTTTATATCGACGGAGTATTGCAGTACTGTTATGAGCGCATATCTTACACCGGCTCGCGTGACCGTATTCGCTCAGAAACTACAAAATATTACAATGCTGACGGAACAGAAAAGGAGTATACTGCCAAGAATTATG
>JAZQFL010000099.1:0-4667 GCA_045539485.1 Eubacteriales bacterium | reverse complement strand
CCGTATTAGCCCCTTTTAGGGGCTTTGCAAGCCACCAGTTCAACTGGTGGTCTTGACTAAGTTTACAGTCCGGGGAAGATCTCTTTTTCGGGTTCTTCCTCTGCGGTCTTTTTGAGGGTTACCGTCATTGTTTCGATGCGGTGCTCCTTGATGCTTAAAACCTTTATAAACATATCGTCGGTCTCAAGCTCAAAGGTGGTATCATCATCGGGGATAGAGCCGTAAAGTCCGAGCACAAAGCCGCCGAAGGTATCGGATTCGCAATCCTCAAGCTTGATGCCGAGGGTCTCTTCAACCTCGGATACGGCAACGGGGCAATTGAACCGGTATACGTTCTCCTCAAGCATTACGATGGAGGGAATATCCTCGGCTTCGTCATCATCGTCGGAAAAGTCGCCTACAAGGCACTGAACAAGGTCGGTAAAGGTAATAACGCCGAAAACTCCGCCGTATTCGTCAAGGACTATCGCCATGGATTCCTTATTCTTTTTCATATTGCGGAAGAGAACGTCGGCTTTAACGCTATCGGGAACAAAGTATGCGGGCCTGAGTGCATTTTCAAGCACTGCTTCGCGGCTCTTGTCTTCCATACGGAAGAATTCACGCGTGTCAAGCACGCCGATGATGTCGTCTACGTCCTCGCCGTATACGGGAATGCGGGAGAAGCGGTTATGCTGGATAATGTCATCCCACTCCTCATCCGTGCCGTCCTTTGCAAGGGTGGTAAGCTCGGTGCGGTGGGTAGCGATCTCGCCTGCGGTGAGATCGTCAAAGTCGAATATGTTTTCGATAAGCTCCTTGTTATATTCGTCGATGCTTCCGTCCTCATGCGCCTCATCAACAAGGGTAAGTACCTCGCCCTCGGTCACGGTATCCTGCTCGCCGGGCTTGAAAATGAGGTTAAGAAGCTTTCTCCAAAGAAGAAAGAGAAAGTTGACAGGTGTAAGGATAAGTATAATAAAAGCAAGGAAGGGCGCTACCGCCATAGCAAATTTTTCGGGCTTTTCCTTTGCAAGGCTTTTGGGGGAGATCTCACCGAAAAGAAGCACCACTACGGTAATTACCGCGGTGGATATAGCGGATGCGGCGCTTGCATAGCTCGTGTTTACGAGCAGATCAACGAACCACAGCGTTGCAATGGAGGAAAGAAGTATGTTTACAACATTGTTTCCGACAAGTATGGCGGAAAGTAATCTGTCGTAATTTTCCGACATACGGATAACGCGAGCGGCACGTTTGTCGCCTTCCGAAGCCATGTTTTTGAGCTTTGTTTGGTTTGCGGAGGTGAATGCCGTTTCCGTAGCGGAAAAGAAAGCGGAAAAGGCAAGGCAGATGAGCATAATAATGATCTTGGTACTACTACCGTCAGGCATGATGCTGTTTTTCTCCTTAAGAAAAATATTATAATTTCCGGCAGAAAATGAAAAAGTGTCCGAAACGCAAAAAAACACAGCCTGTTCCTTGCGGTTGCAGGTTATGTGTTCCTTAAAAAATATTCAGATCGGTAAAATTTGTACTTCGACTGTTGCCGTCGTCCACTTTTCGTGTTCTCCTTAAAAATGCGGTGATCCGCATACTGTCACGGCAAGCATATTACCATATCGTTTCGGGTTTGTCAATACTTTTTAATAAAAAGACTTCTTTAGGTGCTTTTGCGTTTGTTTTTGTGTAATTTCTGTGCCGATTGCGAAGTTCATAAAAAATATACAGAAAATTCAAAAAAAGTCTTTACACCCAGGGGGTATTTTGTTGTATAATGTAAACAATCAGAATTGACATTAAATACGGAGAGAATTATGAAACGTTTTTTATCCTTGCTTATCGTTTTTGTTATGATGCTTGGCGCGGTTTCCTGCGCTAATACCCCCGGCGGAGAGATCACCGACCCGCCTGCAACGGATGCGCCCGCAACGGATCCCGCTACAGATGCTCCCGTAACGGATGCACCCGCGACCGACCCCGTAACGGACACACCCACATCTCCCGTTACCGACCCTGTTACCGAGCCTGTTACCGATCCCGTAACGGACCCCGTTACCGAGCCTGTTACCGACAAGGTGCAGGATGACGATACTCCCAAGCAGGAGCTTGAAAACTACCCCGCAAGCCAGGTCCGCCACATCTTTACCCACTGCCTTATCGCATATCCCGAGCAGGGATGCGGATATAAGGGCGCTCCGCTGGATGCCGACTGCCTTACGGTTCCCGAGTTCGTTGCCATACTCGAGGATCTTTACGAGCGCGGCTACAGCCTTATCGACATAAACGATATGTACGAGAACTATACCGATACCGACGGCACCGTTAAGGCACGTCTTAAGAAGTACGTGCAGGTTCCCGTGGGCAGAAAGCCTCTTGTGCTTTCCATTGACGACGTTGTGTACGACAGCCGCAAGTCCGATTGGGGTATGATAGATCATCTTATCATCCAAAACGATACCATTATGTGCGTAGGCTACGTTAACGGCAAGGAAGAGATAAACGACCTCGACGTATTCCCCCAGCTTGAAAAATTTATTGCAGAGCATCCCGATTTCTCTACCAACGGCGCTAAGTGCACCATCGCACTTACGGGCTTCCAGGGAATACTGGGTTACCGTACCGACGAGTGCTTTGCAGAGCAGGGAATCGACTATATGGCTGAAAGAGAGAAGGTAAAGCCCGTTATCGCTTGGCTTAAGGAAAACGGCTACAACTTCGCTTCCCACAGCTATTCGCACAGAGATTACGGCGTTTGCAGTCAGGCGACTGTTGACCAGGATATCATCGACTGGAACAAGAACGTAAAGCCCCTTATAGGCGAAACTCAGATATTCATCTATCCCTTTGGATCGTTTACATACTACGGCTCCGAGACCCATACCAAGCTTCTCGGCGAGGGCTTTACCGTATTCTGCGGTACAAGTGCAACCAACTGTCTCTGGGACGGAATATTCCCGAAGCAGGGCGGCGGACTTATCAGCAAGGTCGGCAATATATATCTTGAAAGATATACCCTTACCGGTCTTACCCTCAGAATGTGGGCGGAAAAGGATCACCTGAAGGAATATTGCGACGTGTATGATGTGTATGACAACGAGGCAAGATACGAGAAGCTTGTAAAACCCGAACAGTAATAAGAATACAAAAAGCTGCGGAATTTATCCGCAGCTTTTTTGTGTTCGTAATTATGCACAATTATTGACATAAGATTTAATTTGTGTTATACTGTTTTCAATAAAAGAAAGGGGTTTCACAGTGAACAGTATGAAAAAGTTTATTGCATCCTTGCTCCTCGTATGTATGATCTTACCCTTTGCGGTTGCGTGCGGGGGAAAAACTCCGTCCGGTGACGGAGCGGCAACTACCGACCCTGCGGTAACCACCGAGCCTGCTGTAACAGAGTCTCCCGTAACTACCGAATATCCGGATATCCCTAAGGATCTTGATTACGACGCGTATGAGTTTGTTATCCTTTCCTGTACAGGTAACACCATTGTATTCAAGGACTTTTCATCCGAAAATGCGGATTACGACGTTGTAAACGAGGCTATCTTCAAGCGTAATTCCGATGCCGAGACCACTCTTAACATCGTTATCACAAACGAAGAGATCAACGGTAACGTATTCTCCGAGGGTGTGGGTACTGCCGCGCTCAGACAGGATTATACCGCAGGTGAAAGCCTTTACGATCTTTGCGGTATTTCCACCTGGCATGCCGCTACCTCTGCAGCTAACGGCTATCTGCTCGACCTTTATGAGGTTCCCTACATAGACCTCGAGCGTTCCTGGTGGGATCAGCGTATCACTACCGACCTTGGCATTCAGGGCAAAATGTTCTTCTCAAACGGAGATATCGGAGTTACCGACAACCTTGCTACCCACTGCATTATCTTCTCCAAGGCGCTTGCTGCGGAAAAGAATATTACCGATATCTATGACCTTGTTCTTAACAACAAGTGGACCTGGGATAAGTTTGAGGAATACGCACGCATGGTCTCCGAGGACATTAACGGTGACGACGTGATGAACGAGTACGACCTCTTCGGTCTGCTTTGCTGGAACGATGCATTCCAGGCAAGCTTTGGCGGTGCAAGAGCTAAGATCGCGGGCGTAAATGCCGAAACGGGCGATTTTGAGCTTACCATTTACAGCGACAGAACCACCTCTCTTGCTTCTAGGATCTGCGACCTTTGCTTTGACTCCAAGTACTCCATCAACACCCACTCCACCATGTACAGCGCCAAGGTAAACGCTATCGGCGGACAGCTTGGTATGTTTGCTAACGGTCAGGGCCTCTTTGCTACCACCATCTTCCGTAATGTTCCTCAGCTCAGAGATATGGAAATGGACTTCGGTATTATTCCTTATCCTATGTATGATGATGTTCAGGGCGAGTACGGCGGATACGTAAGTGCTACTTACTCCAATATGTACGGCGTAGAGCTTCACAATCAGGATCTTGAGCGTACCGGTGCAATTACCGAGTACCTTGCATACGTTTCTCGGCTGTATGTAACTCCCGCATATTATGAGCAGACCCTTAAGGGACGCGATGCGCGCGATGAGGAAAGCATCAGATGCCTTGAGATCATCTTTGCAAACAGATCCTTTGACGCGGGCGTATTCTACGGCATAGGCGGATACACCGGAGCTCTTACCGAGATGATGAAGTCGGAGGCCAAGCG
>JAZQFL010000098.1:0-5063 GCA_045539485.1 Eubacteriales bacterium | reverse complement strand
GGCATTTAAGCGGACAGCCCTTGAAAAACACGGTACTGCGCAGTCCGTCGCCGTCGTGGATCTCCATCCGTTTGATGCCGGAAATCAAGCCTTTCATAACTTCTCCTTATTACTGACGTATGGAACGGGCGATAAATTCATCCTTTTCCTTTTCGCTCAAGGAGGAGAACAGCACGTTCCAACCGCACAGACGCACCTGCAGGTTGGGGTATCTTTCGGGGTGCGCCTTAGCATCCTTCAGTACCTCGGTGTCAAGCACGTTGTAATGTACCGCAAAGCCGCCCTTATCAAAATAGGTCTTTAAGGTGGAAACAAGGCTGTCAAGTCCGTTTTTACCTACAGTCGCGGAGCGGTGCAGGTCGATATCCACTATAGCGCCGTTGGGTGTGTGTAAGGTGTCAAGCTTTGCAACTGACATAAGATGCGAGGTTGCGCCGTCTCTGTCCGCACCGAAGGTTGCTCCCGTGTTTTGCGAAATGGTCTCGCCCGCGTGTCTTCCGTCGGCAGATGCGCCCATCTTTTCTCCAAAGGGAGTGCGCCAGTCGATAGAGAAGAGCCCGAGTCTGTAAATCCCGCCCTTTGCATTGGGTCTGCCGCTGATAAAGCCTGCAAGCACGTCGACGATGTCCTTGGCGATGCCGTCAACATCATCGTTATCCATGCCGTATTTAACAAGCTTGTTTTTTATTCTCAGGCGCAGGACTTCCTCTCCCGCCCAATCGTTGCGGAGAACGTCGATGAGCTTATCCATTGAAACTGTGCCGTCTTCAAACACAAGCTTTTTGATCGTATAAAGCGAGTCTGTTGCCGTAGCAAGCCCGAGTGCGTTTACGGAGGAGTTATCGTACTTTGCGGTGTGCCCGCAATAAATATCACCGCCGTTTTCAAGCGCGGATGTGTAGGTTGCGGAAAATATAGGTGCGCCGTGGAGCTTTCCGTCGATCTTCTGGCGGCAGTCGGTCTCGCTTATTGCACACTCGCACAGATATTCAAGCTGGCGCACAAATTCAGCATAAACGTTTTCGTAGCTTGTAAGCGGGTATTTGCGCGAAAGTCCGATCTTTTTACCGCTTATAAGGTCAATTCCGTCATTTAAGGCAAACTCCAGCGCCTTGGGAATGTTCACTCTTGCGTTGCAGGAGCAGGTTATCTCCCCGTAGCCGCCGCATTCGTAACAGCCGACAACGTGATAGCGTATTGCGTCCTTTTCTTCCTCACCAAGTCTGATAAGGGAATCGATCACCTGCTTATCGGACATAAACACGATGCTGTTATCGCCGTTTCTTACCGCATCCATTGCCTGTTCGATAATGTCCTTCGGCGTACCGTCGGCACAAAGCAGGTGCAGCTTCACGTTTGACGTGCGTGCCGCTCTGTAGGCGGAAATAAACATATATGAAAGCTCGTTAACGGTGCTTTTTCCGCTTAAGTCCGTACCGCCGAGAGCAAAAGGAACGTTTGCCATTGCCTTTATGCGGTCTATCTCGCGGACGTAATCAAGGAGGAGCTGTTCCGTGTATTCCTTCTCGTCTGCTTTGTAAAAGGGGTAGAAAAGCTCATCGAGGCGCCCGAGCGTTCTTAAAAACGTTCCGTCAAAATACTGCTGCAGGGTGTAATACGCAATAGAGCACTGCATCGCCTCATAGATATTGGAGGGGGCGCCCGATGCAAGGGCATCCATACCCTTTGCCATTTCCTCTCTGCCGTGCTTTCTTGCTTCCTCTGCCGCGCGCTTTAAAAAGCGGAGTGCGGCATCGTACACGTCTGCAAGGTTTTTATAAAAACGGCACTTCTTTTCGTCATTGGCATATTTTTTTGCGTACTCATCGATGCGAGTACGCAGACCGAAGATTCCGAGGGAAATAATGCTGTCCCATTCCGCGGATGTGTGTCCGAAATCCCAATCGCCCGAAAACGCAAGAGCTACGCGGCCGTCGTAAAGTCCGTTGTTTGCAGTCATATCCGCATAATCGGCCTTGCGCAGTCTGATAACGGAATGCTGGATGCCTCCGCAGTTGACCCTTACGAAAAATCTGTTTTCCGCGGGCACGGTTATCTCGCAGAAATCAAGCAGATGCTCAACTATTTTGCAATCCGTTTCAAATACGTCTGCATTGTTTTCTATCGCCGCTCTTGCACAGCTGTGCGCAAAGGCAACCAGTTGTTCTCTCTTTTCTGTCATGGCACTTACCTCCGTTGAGAATATTTTACAGCATTTATTGCTCTCTGTAAAGTAAAAATATATTATTCACCTTTAAAATATTCGTTGATCTTGTTTATATCGGTTTCTGCCTTGCGGGAGTATGACTTCATCGCGGATGCAAATGCGGTAGAATAGGCCTTTGAGAGGTTTGCGACCATATCCTTTAATCCGCCGATATTGTATATGTATCCTATATCAAAAATTCTGTTTTCAAGCTCGATGGTTATCATATCACGGCTGTCTTCGTCGGATACATATCGTCCCACAAGAGTCTTTTCGTAATATGCGGGAGTTACCACCTGGCTTGATATATAAGCAGTGTATTCGATTATAGCGCTTGTGCGTTCATCGTCTGCCGTAAAGGCGGGCACACATACAAATGCCGCATCATAACCGCCTAAGGGAGTGTAATATCTGTCCTGAGATTCATCTGTCTTGGGAAGGGGGAGAATGCCGTAATTAAGCTCCGTATCTCTGAATTGAGGGAAGCCGAGATGCTCCACCATTCTGAAAAGAAGGTGGCCGTCGGTGATCATTGTAACGGAGTTTTTGCCTCCTGTTGCGGTCTGGCAGTTGTAAACGTGCTGCTTATCCTTTGTAAGCTCTATGAAGTTTACTACGGCAGCCTCGGCCCTTTCGGTGCCCAGGGTAAGTACGATATTACCGTTTTCGTCCTTGTTTGCTATGCGCTCGCCGGACATGTTCAGCGCAGCTACAACGGAGCTGTGAATGTATCCGAGACCGTATCTGTCGTTGGAGTCCATTATGTCATTTGCGTCAAGATCCTCAGACACCTGCATAACGTACTCCTTCATCTTGTCGAAGGTCCATGCACCTTCTTCAACCAGGGTGTAGGGATAATCCCAGCCCCTTTCGTCGAAAAGAGTTTTGTTAAATACCATATTATACATTGCCTGAGTTGCCACAAGGCTTATGTCGCCTGCGGTAAAGAAGAGCTTGCCCTTTAATTCAAGGTCATTTTTTGCATTTTGGTCCCACCAATCCTTATCCATATCCAGATATCCGAAATCGTTGAGATCGCGCAGATCTCCCGAAAGCGCGAGTGCGCCCGCATCGTAGGTGGATATAATGCCCATATCGTAGTTGGAATCTCCCGCTGAGTTTGCCTGACGGATCTTGTTGAGTCCTACACCCGACGAGCCGTACTCCGCTATTCCGGTAAAGCTTATGTTAAGAGCGTCCATTACGATCATATTTCGGCGGTAAAGCGCTTCATCCAGAACAGTACCGCCCTCGCTTACGAGAAAATCGCGGACAAGGCTTGCGTTGCTGTTCAGATTGGTCATTAAAACGACGAATTCGTGCCCGTCATACTTTTGGTTGGGCAGGTGCGCGATAGGATCGGCCTCGGTCGTTGCGGGCTCCGATGTAACGTCGGCAGACGGCGAAGACGTACTGTTCTGCTCCCCTGCGTCATTTTTTTCCGTTGCGTTGGCGCAGGAAACGAGGAGAAGCATTAAAAGCGCAAGTAGAAATGCAATAGTTCTTTTCATAGCGTGATCTCCGTTTGTTTTTTTATTTTATATTATCACGCCATTTGCAGTTTGGAAATGCACGGATGGATTATTTGTACTTTTCACACATTGTTTTTTGGAGGGATAAATGTTATAAGCCTAAAAGTTATATGCTATATGTGCGAATCGGCGATTTGTGCACAAAAACTAAGTTTGCACAAATCGCTCACGCTTTTCTTGCGCGATATTGCTTTTTTTGATCCGGAATGTTAATATGAAAAAGAAAGGCGGTGGTCTCGTGAAAAGCAGAAAGCTCACGGATTATCCTCATCCTGTTTTCTGTACCTTCGATAACGTTATAAGGCAAAGCATCCCAAAAGGCAGACATTATAACAGAAAGCCGACAGGCAGAAAGACTTCGGCGTTTCTGTGCATTCTTACCGGCTCGTGCAAATATACGTTTGACGAGCGAAGCTTTGTGGCAGAGGCAGGGGATTTTCTGTTCCTTCCAAAGGGCGGAATATATGCTATGGATATTCTTGAGGAATACTCATATATATTCGTGAATCTGGATTTTACCGAAGAGGCAGATTATTATCCGGAAGCATATAAGATGCGAAATTCCGGAGTATTGCAGAATCTGTTTTTGCGCTTGCTGAAAACCTATAACGCAAGACCGCCCGAGTACCGAGAGGAATGTATGTCCTTGATCTACGCTATATACGCGTGTCTTCAAAAGGAAAAGAATCTGCCGTATCTTCCAAGCTCATCGCGTGAAAGCATAGAGCAGGCGGCAGAATTTATGCGTGAGTATTATACAAGCCCCGATATTTCCGTAGCCGAAGCGGCTGACATTGCCTGTATGAGCGTTGCTCATTTTCGAAGACTGTTTCGCGCCGTATATTCGGTATGCCCCTCAGATTATATTACCGAGCTTCGTATAACGAACGCAAAAAATCTGCTTTCCGTCGGTGCTATGCCCGTTGGAGAGATAGCTGAGAAATGCGGATTTGCTTCACAGTATTACTTCGCGCGAATATTCCGTAAAAAAACGGGTATTACTCCCTCGGAATACCGCAACAGATATTGTGAGGTAGCCATAACTTAAAGCTTTTAATAATACGTTAACAGCAAAATGGACTGTCTTTCGGTGTTCTGCAGTTTTTTCTCTAATATTTCTTTAATCTTTGTGTTATATAATGATGCCACCACAATACAAAGGAGAACACTTATGATTAAAAGATTTATTACTTTCATTCTTTGCCTTTCCATAATATTTTGTATGGGAATTGGTTTTACGGGGTGTAATCAAGGTACGCCCGTCACCTCTGATAATGTGGGTACGACTACACCTCCCGCAGAGGATACGACTACACCTCCCGCAG
>JAZQFL010000097.1:0-6120 GCA_045539485.1 Eubacteriales bacterium | reverse complement strand
AGAACAAAATGAAAAAGCTAATATGTGCTTTTGTTCTTATCATTATATCTGTTTTCAGCTTGGTGTCCTGCAAGGCGGATGATTATAATAAGGCGCTCGAGCTAATAGAAGCCGGCGAAAATGAAGAGGCTTACGAGCTTCTGAAGTCGCTTGGATTCTATAAGAACGCGAGAAAAATGTTAAATGATTTTTATTTCGTTCCGACTCAAATAGTGGGTAATCGGTCCGTTTTGGATATCGTCTATGACGAGCGGTATTTTCCTACGGAATACGTTCTGAATATCTCCGACGGTAAAACGGTATACAGCGCCGTTTACGAATATGACGATAACGGCTTTTTGATCGGTCAGACCGAGAGCGGTTTCGGAAAATACGTAACAAAGTATTTTTACAATAATGATGGTCTGCTTGAATACGAGGTTAACTATTGGGCGTCCGACAAACAGGTTTTATACGAAGCATCATATACTTATGATGATGACGGTAATCTGATTGAAACGGATTACGGAGATACAAAACGCATATATGTGTATGACCGTAAGGGAAAGCTGGTAAAAGCCTTTACTACGACGGGTGAACCGTACATCGAAGACAAGGTAATAACGGAATATTTTTATGATTCTAAGGGAATTTTGATAAAAAAGACAGGGGATCCCTTATCCAAGTACGACGTCAGCAAGTATTTTTATGATTCCGAGGGCAGGCGCATCAAGGTGATGGGAACGTATCTCGGTGAAGTCGATACGATCACATCCGTTTATGATGATAACGGCAATCTGGTCAGAGAAATATTAGAGGATTCCGATGAGATAAATCAATACGTAGACATAGAATACGAATGCATCTATGCTCCCGATCTACCCTCGAAGATAAAGGAAAGATATGACGTGAACATTTGGCGAAATATGTATTGCTGGTGGAATCCGTAAGCATAAAACAGCGGTGCAAACGCACCGCTGTTTTATGCTTTCTTTTTGAACGCGTTTGTCCAATCGGCTTTAAGGTAATAGATTAGAAATACGATAGAACTTAATGACCACGTAAGAGGATAGGACGAGAACACAAATGCGATCTCGCGGAAGATATCCACGGTTACCGTTATGTAGGTAACGCGGATAAGGCACCAGCAGATAAGCATTACCGTCATGGGTACGTAAGCCTTGCCTGCGCCGCGCATTATGCCCGCAATGCAATGGCTGAATGCAAGCAGACAGTAAAATAGGGACTGTACGTGCGCTTGCTTTACACCGAACGCGATAACTGCGGGGTCGTCGTTAAAGAGACGGAGCAAAAGCGGGGCGGCAAAGAATACCGTGATGCCGATTATTTCCGCCGCCGTCATGGAGCAGAGTATGCCGAAGCGTGTACCCTTTTTTACCCGCTCGGGCTGATCTGCACCGAGGTTCTGGCTCACAAACGTGGAAAGCGCCATTGCAAAGCAGGTAACGGGCAAAAAGGCAAAGCCCTCTATCTTTGCGTACGAGCCGCAACCCGCCATTGCATCGCTATCAAATATGTTGATGTTTTTCTGCACCATTACGTTAGCAAAGCCGATAACGGAATTCTGCACTCCCGAGGGAAGACCGAAGCGTATAATGCTTTTCAGTATCGGGATATCAAAGCGTATCTCGTGCAGGTCAACACGGTAATTTTCGTTCACTGTCATAAGCCGGCGCAGTGCAAGCACGGCGCTGATGACCTGCGAGATAACGGTAGCCGCCGCCGCGGATGCAACGCCCCATTTGAACACTGCAACAAACAGCAGATCAAGCAGTACATTGACAATGGATGCAACGATAAGGTAGTAAAGGGGATGCTTGCTGTCGCCTACTGCGTGCAGAATGCCCGTTGCTATGTTATACATAAACGAGGCAAGCACACCGTAAAAATAAGTGCGGAAATAGAGTATGGAGTTCGGCAGTACGTCGTCGGGTGTGCCCATCCAGCGCAGTATGTGCGGCGTGAACATAACTCCGATGACGGTAAGGACAAGTCCGCCCGCAAGACCGAAGGCAATATCCGTGTGTATGGCACGGCGCATTCCGTCCTCGTCCTTCGCGCCGAAAAATTTTGCGATAATAACTCCCGCGCCCATTGCAATGCCGTTCAAAAGCCCGACTATCATAAAAATAAGATTGCCGGACGAGCTGACGGCGGCAAGCGCCTGCTTGTCGATAAAATTGCCGACTATCAGTGTGTCGGCGGCGTTATACAGCTGTTGAAAGAGATTGCCGAGGAATATGGGGAACGCAAAGGTCAGAAGCCCTTTCCAGATAGGCCCCTCTATAAGCTCGCGGCTTGCTCCTGCGCCCCTGATAAGAGATTTTTTCATTTAAATACTTCCGTTGATTTGATAAGTAGATTGTAGCACTTTGCGGGTGTGCAGTCAATAGAAAAGGCGCCGTTGGGCGCCTTTTGTTGTTTATTGATTGGCAAGATTTTTGGATATCTCTTCTATATAGCTCTTGCGGTAAGAGGCATTGTTCATCCATTGCTCCTCTTTTTCGGTAAAGCTTCCCTCGCTGTAGCGCTGTATGTACGGCATTATGAAGCTTTCATCGTGTCTGTATAAGTATTCCGCACAGTATTCAAAGAACCCGATGTTCCCGTCTTCTATCAGCCGCTCGCAGATACCAATCAATATTTCATTATAGGGCATACTGTTGATGTCCGTTGCTTTTATGGCGGTAAGCTTACCGTTTTCTCGGTAGCAAACGATGCGTCCCATACACAGACAAGCGGGTATGTCGCCATAATTGCAGATCGTCAGCCGTTCTATACCCGTAGTTGCTTTATCGGGCTCGTAATCCAAGCTTTTTGTAAAAACAAACGGAAAAGCAACGGCGGTTTCCGTGAGATCGTCGCCTACGACCGCAACGGTGTATTCGGAATAAACGATCTCGGTATTATCGGCGCCTACGGCATTGCGGCTTAGTGCTTGGGAGGTGGTATGTACCTTTAATTCGGGAAAAATATCGTAAGTTGTGCTCGTGCCATCCGATGTTTTGGGAATAGGTATCAAAGCGGATTCCTGCCAAATCACGGGGGCAGATACAGACAAAATTACTGCAACTCCGACGCATAGGCTTGCGCGGAGATATGTCTTGGCGATCACGCGCGAGTTGAACTCCCGCCGTTCGCCGTCATCGGTCGGGGCTTTTCTGTTCCAGACGTATATCAACACAGCCAGCGCAACGGACTCGAACATCAAGGTTTTTATACCGAAAAGATGCTTGCTGTTCGCCATAGCGGCTTTGACAAATGGGGAGCTTTCCGTGTAAGAAACGAGCCATTCCGTAACATCCGCTGATAAATACATATCCAAAGCGGCATTTGCGGCAAAAAGTACAACGGCGGCGCCGATGAAAGCAAACACGCTTTTCAGATGCTTTTTGTCAAAGGTTATCAAGAGGCACGCAAATGACAAACGAAGGATGTTTAATAGGTCGGTAAGAGTGAGCAGAGATGCAAAATCAAGCTCGCCGAACAGCAATAATGCTCCGTCAACGCACAGCATAACCACAAGATAGCTTACTAACTTTAAAATGAAAGCGCGTGATCTGACGGATATATTGTTTTCAAATATCGAGCCTGCACAGCCATTTTCGGTGCGTGTCAATGCCACGGTCAGTATATAAAAGAAAAATGCAGAGCAAATGACATTCAGGCAGATATACAGCGCGGAAAGCGGCGAACCGCTCTCAAGAATGTGCATAGGATATTTGTTGCTTACGAAATAAACGATATTAAACAGGATCACGCAAAGCGAGTTCAATGCAACGTTTAGTTTGTTTTGCATAATAAACCTCGTTTTTTCCGCGGACAGTCCGGAGGCCTGTCCCTACGGAGGGGGAAAGTTATTTTGACGCAGGGGCGGATAGTATCCGCCCGTTTTTTTTTGTTTATTTCTCTATCTGACAGAACGTGAGATCCTTGAAGTATATATCTCCCGCGGGGCTGAAGAAGCCGCAGTAGCCGGAGAGGAATGCCTCGCTGTCATAGGCTTCTATTATCTTTTCATCGCCTACGTAAACGCAGATAAGTCCGTCCGTTGCGGTTATGCGCACGGTGCAGGGCTCGTCCTCCTTATAGGGGCGCTCCTTGCTTGCAAGGAATGATATCTTGCCAAGCTCCTCGCTATCGTGCCAGCTGTATTTCAGCAGTTCTACCTTTCTTTCCGCAAAGCGCAGGTAATAGCCGTTGAAGCAGTATTCCGAGCCGCCGTGGGAGTTTAGGTTATAATTTCCCGCGCGGAATACGATACCGCCCGATTTGGATGCATCGCTCACCGTTACGGTCACGGTCATATCAAAATCGGAATATGCGCTGTCCGCAAAGGTGAAGAGCGCCTGGTCTGTGGAAAGACCCTTAAGACCGTTGTTTTTGCTTATGCTGTAATTACCGCTCTTGATACGGATGACCTTTGTGACCTTGGAGGTAAGTGCGTGGCTTATGGGCTCAATGGGATCGGCGCCGTCCTCGATATTGATATTAACAGCGGTAAGGGTGCCGCTCTTTACTCGAATCTTTAAGGTGTGCTCGCCCTTTGTGAGCTTGAACACCCCTGCCTGAACGTTGTGTATGCCCGATCTGCCTGCGATAACGTTACTTATGCTCATCTCATAGATGTGCTCGTTATCAACGATAAGCTCAAATACACAACCCGCACTGCTTGCATCAACGCTGAGATTGAATGCGTACCAATCCTCCGTTCCGCTGCTTACTGCGTATTTTACCCAGTCGCCCTTTTCAAGCACCGTGGCGGCAAAGCCCGATGCGGTACCGAGCAGGTCTGCGTATGCGTTGCTGTTTACCGTGCTTTCCTTTTCTCCCTGACGGACACCGTTTTCCTTAACCGATGCATTTGCAATGCTCCAGCCGCGGTTTTCTTCCTTCAGGTAATTATAAGCGGGAAATGCGCAGGGAAGATTTTTAACAGCCTCAAAATCTGAGGTTCCGTATGCGTCGTTGGTAAAGAAGAGGGAGGAGATGTCCGCGTTTGCCGCGCCTATCTTGCCGCCGGGAAGTGCAGAGTCAAGGGAGATCTTTTTCATTCCGTTTACGTAGATATCGCACTTATCCGCACCGTTTACAACGTAAAGAGTTGCAAGCTTGTTAAGATCTATGCCCTTGCTGATGCTTGCATTACCGAGCGCCTCAACGTCTCCGTTTTTATAGAGATAAACGTTCATTTTGCCGTCGTTTATCTTAAAGGAAACGTAGTTGCTTGCGTCCTTATAGCCGAGGATAAGCTCCGCCGCGCCGTTCTTGCATACAAAGTTTATCTCTGCGGTGTAAACGGACTTCGTTGCTTCCTTGGAAAGAAGCATATCGCCCGCCTTTTCAAGCACGTCCGAGGAGCGCGCAATATAATCGGGCAGGGCGGGCTTTCTTGAATCCGTGAGGCAGAAGCCGTCGGTAAGCACGTAGGAGCCGTTTGTGAAGTAACGGGTGATGTTCATACGGCGGTTGAATTTTCCGCTTTCCTCGTTGTGGAATGCCGTGTATATGGAATCAAGATTGGGGCCGATAGCGTTGGAGGAGTGGCCCGTGCCCGTGAAATACGTAAGGTCGTTAAAGCTTGCGCTTGAGTTGTAGCCGCCGTCCTTGTTCGGATAAACAGTATCCGTGGACATCAGGGTGATGTTGTACTTGGGTTGAATGAGATTGCTGATAAGGGAGGATGCTGTAGTGTAGGAATATGCAACGCGGTAGCTCTTATCTCTTACGTGGTTACCGGTGTATGTGAGATAGAAGTAATCTCCGCGTCTGAAATATCCGGGGCCCTCTGTCCAGCCGTTGGTGGTACCGTTGAGTGCCTTGCCGTTACCCGTGGGAAGCACAGCCTTTTCGTAATTAAGCCCGAAGCTGACCTTGTCGTAGCGCAGGCATCCGTCGCTTTGGGATTTTGCGTACATAAAATAAAGGTCTCCGTTGTCCGCAACGTAGAAGGAGCCGTCAATGCCCTTGCCGAGGTTTGCGGATGCAACGGTAAACGGTCCCTCGGGGGATTCACTGCGGAATATGTAATGGCCCTGACCGTTAGGCGCCTCGCAAAGCCAGAAGTAGCCGCCGTAGTAAACCACCTCGGGTGCGTAGGCGGTGTAGGTAATACCGTTC
>JAZQFL010000096.1:0-10375 GCA_045539485.1 Eubacteriales bacterium | reverse complement strand
CTGGTAAGACACCTCCTTGGCACACAGAACGACATGGCTACGACCCGACTTGAGGCCGCTTGGGAGATCGCAAGACGTTGCCGCGGAACTCCGCGTATTGCAAACCGACTTTTGCGCCGTGTCAGCGACTTCGCACTTGTTCTCGGTGACGGCAAGATAACAGCACCGATTGCAAGAACTGCACTGACAAGACTTGAAATTGACGAGCTTGGACTTGACTCCACCGACAAGCGTATGCTTAAAGCCATTATCGAGTATTACAGCGGAGGCCCTGTCGGTCTTGAAACTCTTGCCGCCACAACGGGCGAGGAGGCGATCACCATCGAGGACGTATATGAGCCTTATCTGATGCAGATAGGATTTTTATCCCGCACGCCGCGCGGACGCTGTGTCACCGACCTTGCATATAAGCACCTCGGTATTCCTGTCCCCGTTAAAAACGACAAACGCACCGATAAAAACACTTTATCACTATTCGATACAAACGAATGACAAAAAGGCTGTAAATTGCTGAGCTTCGCAGTTTACAGCCTTTTTCTATTTTGAACTTTTATATCTCTGTGCTTCATTACACCTATTGCGTCTCGGGGACATACGTCCAGGCATTCACCGCAACGGATACAATCCATGCTGTTCGGATCTTTCCAAACGGAGATATCCAGCTTGCAGGATTTTCTGCAAGCCCCGCATTCAACACATTTTTCAGCATCTATATGATAACGGTAAATGGCAAAACGGTTAAAAAAGCCATATATTGCCCCTAAAGGACACAAATATCTGCAAAACGGTCTGTATATCACAACCGATGCAACGAGAACAACAACAAGTATCGCTATCTTCCAAAAGTAATGAATGCCTATCGCATCTTGCAATTCGGGATTCAGAATAACAAGCGGTATCCCCGCATCCAATGTACCGACAGGGCAGATATATTTGCAGAACCAAGGTGTTCCGCTACCGAAGCGATTATGTACTGCCATAGGCAGAAGCAAAACAAACACTCCGAGCAGAACAAATCGCAGAGAACGCAAATACCGCTCACATGGAAGCTTCCGTACTTTTTTGGGAAACGGTATTTTGTGAAGCAAATCCTGCAGAAGTCCGAAAGGGCATAAAAATCCGCATATCAATCTTCCGAATACCGTGCCCAAAATCGTCAGCATCCCGAACACGTATAATGCCACACGGTACTGATTACTGTTCAAAACCGCCTGAAGCGAACCGATAGGACAAGAACCGAGCGCCCCGGGGCACGAATAGCAGTTCATGCCCGGACTGCAAAGCACCTTCAACGGACCCGTGTAAATCCTTCCTGCTTTAAACCCTATCAAATGCCCGTTTGAGAGCGCCGCAAAAGCACATTGTATCAACAAACGCAACTTTCCGCGTTTTTTCTTTTTCTCACCCAATTCCGATACACTCCAAGCAGATCTTAGTTGCTTTTTCAAGTACGGTATAATGCTCTCCCCGCACGATTCCCATTGCAAGCATAAGCACGCCTGCAAGTAAAAAGCACAACGTAACGATTCGGTTTTTAATTCTCATTCAAGCTCTCCAACAAAGCAGAAACAATCCTCTTCCATTCGGATTTGCTTTTTGCACCGAAATAAGAAGTACCGATCTGATTACCGTTTTCATCAACGAACACGGTTACGGGCACAGATTGAACATCTTTAAGATAAGCCCGATCAAGGGACTTTGAAGGAAGCAGATGCAGATAATCCGCATCTGCTTTTTCAATTATAGTTGCAGCTTCTACCTTCTTATCCGGCAAAACGTTTCCGTTCCTGTCAGATGCATCGATGACAATGCCGATGATCTGAAGATCATCACCGAATTCAACCTTCAGCTCAGCAAGGTCGGGCATCTCCTCCACGCAGGAGTTACAAAACGTCGCCCATATATTTACCATTGTCAGCTTATATCCGTTAAAGATCTGTTCGTTAACCGCATTTCCATCCATATCCAAAGCAGAGAACGCACCAAAAACCTTTTCGCCTTTTTGGGCGGAAATCGGCTTATCGGAACAACCAGACACAAGGAGAACAAGCACGGATATGAAGATCAGAATACAACTTTTCCGCATAATATCATTCCTCATATACGATAACTACCGTTTTTGCTGTCTTTTTTGTAAATACCAATAACTTAGTGCCGCCCGAGTGCTTTATCTCAAGTCTTGCAACGGCGCCTATCGGAGCATCGGCTGTAAATACAAGCTCGTTACATTCAAATTGCGCAAAGCCCTTTGTGCTGTCATCGCTAAGCTTCGCTTCTCCGCCCAAGCTGAGTAAAAGCCGTGTAACGGAAGACGATAGTACCAAACCGGTACCTGCAGGTGTTATGCCTCCCGCTTCCTTACTTTCCTTTACGGTAATGCTAAAGGAAAGCTTTATGTTGCCGAGCATAACGGCATTCAAAGCAGATGCATCGGTATTCGGTCTTTTTTCCACAGTGGACATTCGGAGAACTATGTCACTGACAGCGCCGTTTTTTACGGTGAAGCTGCAATTGTATCCAAGGCAATCAAGCAGCTTGCCAAAATCCGTTCGAGGACAAGGAATAGCGCCTGCAGAGGAGGTATTTGCAGACCAATAGATGATCTCCGAGCCCGACAAATAAACACGTCCCGCTTCCGTCACCAATTCTTTAGACGGCAAGATGCGGTATGTACCGTCTGCCAATTCGGAAGGAACGGTTATTACACTATTGCTCGGCTTTGCCGGCACCTCTTCGGGATCATTTTCTGATTTTATATCGGTTTCATCGATATAAAAGCTCTCTAAAGGCTCATAGCCCAAAGGCACAACAAGCTTATCCCAATTATCGGGCAACTCGATTTTTACCGTAACGTAACCGCCTCCCGGCATTACCTGGAATTTATTACGGTCCGTGTCACCGGTAATGAGCATCGGCGTTTGACCCTTGAGCATTGTTGCAATTGTTTCTATCTTTGCATCATCCACAATACCCTCCAGCCACGCAGGGGTATCTGTCAGCTCGGCAAGCTCGTTAGGATCCTTCAGTAATTTGTTGTAATACTGTTCAAAGGTATATTTGCCGCACTGCTGAGAGCCGGTGTTTGCCCAGTAGTTGGCGTAAGCACGCATATAGAGAGGCCGACGTGCGGTTTCTATCAACGCGTTCTCCAGAGCATCCTTAGAAGAATACTTTGCAGAAAGATCTCTTGCTACGTACTCGGTAATAAATAGTGTTCTGTAAACCTGCGGATTTGTATTGCCCAATCCGTTTTGCTGTTTTTCCGTGATATCCCATGCCATCAGAGTCATTATTTGCTCGGGATCATCCGTTGCTGGAGTTACGTTGTTGCCCCATTGCAGTGCCGATGCGGCAGTTATTGTATTATCATTGCGGTCATATCCCAGAGTCACGTGGTAAGGCTCCCAATTCACTCGGGCGCAGGCCTCCTCGTCCTCCGCGAAGGTCCATGCAGAGAGGTAGCCGAAGGTACCCATACGGTTTTCCTTTACGTAATAACCGCCGATATTCAACATCGCAAGATCAATAAACCTGCCCAATGCCTTATTGTTAGCTTCGCTGATCATACCCTGACCGCAGTCAATGCCGAGCTGGCGGGCTAAGGGTCCGTTCAGCCAAGCGTAGGGAGACCAGCCGTGTGTGCTGGCAAGGGGTCTGCGCCATTCTCCGTTTGCCATTCCTTTTACAAAAGCGATGCAAATGGGCATATACTCCGCAGGCACTCCTGCCATAACGGCGTTTGCAGCTACGGTATAGGCGGTACACTCCCTGTATGCCAAAGCAAACGTTCCGAGCACAGCATCCGCTTCGTAAGGTGTAAACTGCAGGTAATGACGCACCTTTTCGTCCGTTGGAGGCACCACGGGAAGCCCGTCCGTCCAACCGTTAACGCGGCAGTATTCCTGGATCTCGCCATAATTACCGTAGTAGACTATCTCGTCAAAGGGGCGCTTTCCGTCATTAGCGTACAGATCGATTTCGGCTTGCGTTATCTCCTTTGTAAGAGCTTCGACGATTTTAGGAAAAACCGTCTCTCTTGTATTTTTAAGCAATTCCTCGGTGGAATGAGAAGCAAAAGCACCCGGATATTCCGCGGCGCGCAACACGGGAACTCCGCGGTTAACACCTGTGGAGTGTATCTGCGCAATAAAGGTCGGCGCGCCTACTGTAACCGTAGGGATCCCTATGTATTCCGCCGCAATTGCGGAGCCCGCTTCTTTAGTTGTGCACAGCCCGCATCCGCAGTTACCGGAAATAACTGCATCTACTCCAAGCTCCTTTAACTTTTGCTGAAACGCCTTTGTCTGTGCGCTTTGTCCGAACACAGAGTACGGCCCGCCCGAGCCAACCTCCTGAAGCATATAAACTGTTGCTGTCGGGTATGCTTCCAAAATACATTTTTTCAGCTCCGGATGGGTGGTATAGGCCATAAAGCTGCCTCCTACCAGCGCAATCGTTTTTCCGTCGAGCGTATCAAGGCGCGGAGCTTGTTTGATCATTTCAACATCGTGATATCCTACGGGAGATACCATAGCATATACTTGATTACCGTTATCGTCAAGCTCGGGTATATCACACTCTCCGTCAATACACGTATCTTCGAGAGTGCTGAAATTATCGGGGTTGCTGACCGTTTCCTTTTTTTCGCATGCCGCCATGGGCAAAAGCATAGCAAGGCACAAAAGCAAGCAAATTAAATTACGAAAGAAGGATTTCATATTTATCTCCTTTGGTTTTCAATGCAGTACTACCTCCACACAAAACTCGCCTTTTCGGGCGGTAGATACCGTTATATGGCCGTTATGACGCACGGCAATTGCTTCAGCAATAGACAAACCTATACCGAATCCGTTCTTTTTCGCAGAATTCTCCCCGCGGCGAAAGCGTTGGAGCAGCAATTCGGGTGCATCGATGTTCAGATCATCTGCCGAATTTGTGACAGACACACACACACCGCGGAAGCAGTGCTTTGCATTTACACGTATGAAGCCGTTCTCGGGGCAATATTTACAAGCATTATCCAACAATATTTGAATAAGCTGCTGTACCTCAGTTTTACTTCCGTAATATTCAAGATCTGTTTGAACTATATACTCAACTCGGATGCCGCTTTGCCTTGCAATAACTTCATAGGGTTCCGCTACATCCTTGAGCGCATTGGTAAAAGAGAACCTTTCACGCACAAGCGGATTGTCATATTCTTCGGCCTTGCTTAACGCAACAAGGTCATAGGTCATTTTTGTAAGATGCGCAGTTTGTTTTTGAATGCCGTCAAGCCAATCGTTTTGACCTATTTCAGATTCAAGCAGCTGTACGTTTGTGCCGATAACGGTCAGCGGAGTCTTAAGCTCGTGTCCCGCGGCAGTGATAAACTGCTTTTGCTTGCGATGATTATCCGCAAGAGCCTTAACCACCCAAGCAGACACAGGTATAAGCAAAGCACCTGTGACCGCTAATCCTATAACGCTGACGATTATCATATTCTTGGTTGCGGCACGGAACATCTCAATGCCCGATTCACGGAACAAGAAATAAATCTTTGTGCCGTTATCGTTACGATATATTCGGTAGCGGTAACCGTCAATAAAGCCTTTATCACGATTTTCGTCAATGGCACGCTCTGCAAATGACCGAGCAAGCTCTGCGGTTATAGAAACGTGCTGTACCTCATCGACGTACACAGCATCCTTGCCCGCAGGTATCTTTACCGAAAAATATCGGCTTGCACCACGAGGATTGTTATTCAGCTGTGAGATCAGCATATCGGACTTTGCTACGAGATCCTTATGATTATTATAAACACTCACACCCACGATCACACTTTGAATAAGAACCAAACTAAGCATCGCCAGCAAAACAAAGCGCACGCGCAGTTTGGTCTTTAATGTCATTTTCACTCCAGCACCTCCAAAACGTAACCCTGATTTCTTTTGTTTTGTATGGTTGCGTCCGCCCCTACGGAAACGAGCTTTTTCCTAAGATTATAGATAACTGTCCATAGAGCATTTTCCAGCCCAATACTTTCGGGATCCCATACCTGCTCCATTATTTTTTCAACCGAAACAGGCACACCGGGAGATCGCATAAGCAACAAGAAGGTCTGATATTCCTTGTTGGTCAATGCCGTTTCTCCCGCAGGACCGATAAGCAAAAAGCAGGTCGTATCAAGGCATATATTGGCATACTGCAATTTTGCACTCTGATCGGTAGCAGAACGCGTCAACACGCGTACCCTCGCAAGAAGCTCACGGACGTCAAATGGCTTGGGGAGATAATCATTTGCCCCCGCATCCAACCCTTCCACACGGTCTTCTATCTCCGCACGTGCCGTTAAAAGCAGTATGGGTGTAGCGTTTTTCTCTGCCCTGAGCTTACGTACAACGGATATGCCGTCTAATTTCGGCATCATAACATCTAAAACAGCGGCATCGTAGCTGCCAAGCTGTAAATACGCGAGAGCATCTTCTCCGTTATCTACAACGTCAACGGTAAAATTATTTCGTTGAAAGCATACCTGCAATGCATATCTCAAATCATTGTCATCTTCTGCAATCAGTATTTTCATAATAAAGGAACCTTTTCTTTGGTGGTTTTTAAAATATTATACATGAAATAACGGGCGTTGCCAAGCCGTTTTCCAAGCTACACCGCAAGTATACAGCACGAAACTCACTTGAACCTCAATTCTATGAAAAAACCGCCCGATTTCTCGGGCGGAATCAGACCGAGTCAAACTCGGTTATTTTTTATAATGTTTTTACGCTTTTTATGAAATCATCAATAGCGTCCTTATGCTTTTTTAAAGATATCCCGTATATACTATGCCTGTATTTCGGTTCAATTCTATCCGTATATTTTCCCGCATCGTAAGTCGTATATCCTGTGAACTCAAGATGTGCGAGTCCGAAAAGCCTTTCGAATCTGTTGCTTGACAGTTCTATTTCCGTTATATGCGTAATTTCATATCTGACCTTTATGTTTCTGCCGCCTCGACCGTATTTGTTCTTTAAATAGTACGGTGCAATAAAGGTTATTTTTTCATAATCCGCAGTAAAGGATTTAGGATACTCAAAGGGCGCAAGCAGAATGCCGACCAAAACAAAAAAGGATATACTAAAGGCGTAGATAGGCTCCTTCACCAAAAACAATACTACTATAAGCGGTAAAGCAAACCGGGTGATCCTCCAAAATCGAGGATCAAACAAATTACCGTATCTTATCAATCTTATCTTCATAGAGTCAAATTATCCTTCCGTCACGTCTCCGCTACCGCTGAGCGGTATGCTTTCGCCGAGATACGTCGGCTTAACATTGAAAAGGCAGGAGATTACGTCCTTGTTTCTTGCAAGGATCTCTCTGATCTCGCGGGAGGCTTGTCCGTAATAAGTTCTGTAGTCGCTTGCAACGCCGTAAGCCTCTATACCGAGCTTTTCGGCGATGTAGAGCGCGCGGTACAAATGATATTTCTGCGAAACGATCATTATCTTATCCGCTCCGAATATCTCCTTTGCCCTATAGATGCTCTCGTATGTGGAAAAGCCCGCGTGGTCTTTAAATATATCGGAGGAAGGTACGCCCATTTCAATTGCCGACTTTTTCATTGCGTCGACTTCGTCGTAATCCGTGCGTCCGTGGTCCCCGCTCATTATTATCTTAGGCGCGGCACCGCCATTGTATAACTCAACACCCATACGGATACGATCGTAAAGCATATCGCTCGGCACTCCGTTGTCGCGCACTAAACAGCCCAGCACAAGCACGCAGTCAACCCCGTCGTAAAGCACGGCCTGTTCCGGTGAAATAATATTATCCGAGGCGGCATCAACAACCGCTTTATTAATACAGAGAGCGGCAATTCCGCACGCAAAGCACAAAATAAACAGCGATGCAAAAAACAGTCCAAAGAAACGCCTTACCCTTCTCTTTCTTTTTGCTTTAAACATACCGCACCTCCTTTTTTTCGATTGTAACATATTTACAGCAACAAAGCAATGAACAATTTGTAAAATGAAGCCGAAAGGAATAATTTTACAAGCGTAATGCCAAAATATAAAGGCATATTAATTGCAAAGAAACAAGGAGAGATACAGTATGAAAAAAAGAGCGTTATCTTTAATACTGCTTTGCATAGTTACCGCGGGATGTATGCTTGGCTTTACCTCTTGCGGCAAAAAGGCAGAAAACGAAATATACTTTTTAAACTTCAAGCCCGAGATTGCGGAAAAATACAAGGAGATTGGAAAGACATACGAAACACTTACAGGTATTAAGGTGAAATTCTCCACGGCCTCCGCAAACACCTATGAACAGACCTTAAAAAGCGAGATAGCTAAAAAGGATGCACCGACGATCTTCCAAATTAACGGCCCGATCGGATACGAGGTATGGAAAAACTACTGTGCCGACCTTACCGATACACAGCTGTATTCCATCCTTTCCGACAAATCCCTTGCCATAACGGGCGAAGACGACAGAGTTTACGGCATTCCGTACGTTATTGAAGGCTACGGAATAATCTGTAATTTAGCCAAATTCAACGAATACTTTGCTCTTGCAAACAGACAAACCGAAATCAACTCCTTTGAGGAGATTCGTGATTTCAATGCATTAAAGACAGTTACGGAGGATATGACAAAGCATCTCTCCGAGCTGAGTATTGACGGTGTTTTCGGTTCTACTTCCCTCTTAAGCGGAGAGGATTGGAGATGGCAGACGCACCTCGCCAACATCCCCTTTTTCCTCGAAGCGCGTGATGAAAATTACAACATCGGTACGGGTGTTAAGGAATTCAAATTCACCCACAACGACAAGATGAAAAACCTCTTTGACCTCTATATAAACAATTCGGTTACCGATAAAAACCTGCTCGGCTCAAAGTCTGTGGCGGATTCTATGGCTGAATTTGCGCTCGGAAGATGCGCGATGATACAAAACGGCAACTGGGCTTGGGCGCAGATAAAGGGTGTTAGCGGAAATACGGTACGCGAGGAGGATATAAGATTCCTCCCCCTCTACAACGGCGGCGAGGATGACAGTACCATGGGTCTTTGCATCGGAACGGAAAACTATATCTGTATCAACAAAAACGCAAGCGAAGAACAGCAAAAGCAGGCTGCAGATTTCCTTTACTGGCTGTTTTCGTCTACTGACGGCAAAAAGTTCGTTACCGAGCAGCTTGAATTTTTAACTCCGTTTAACACCTTTGGCGAAAATGAGACACCGAACGACCCCCTTGCAAAGGAGATCAACAAATGGCTTTCGAATACAGAGACGGTCAGCATCCCCTGGAGCTTTGTAGCTTTCCCCGGAACAAGCTTTAAAACCGATTTCGGTTCAGCACTGTTACGTTACGCACAGGGTAACGCGGATTGGGAAAGCGTGGTAAACACCGTAACGACACGTTGGAAGGAAGAAGCCGAAAAAGCGAGATAAGAAGATGTATAAAAGGTTTTCCCGATATTTTCCCGTTTTTGTATTACCCATACTGACGGCATTTATTATTTCCTTTGCCGTTCCCTTTATCATGGGAATATACCTTTCCTTCTGCAATTTTACAACTGTTGCGGACGCAAGCTTTGTAGGTCTTGATAACTACAGATACGCTTTCGGCGATTCCTTTACCCATTCACTGTGGTACACGGCTCTTTTTTCCGCTGCATCCGTAATTACCGTTAATCTTGCGGCATTTTTCCTTGCTCTGCTGCTTACCCGAGGTCTGCGAGGAACCAACTTTTTCCGCACGGTATTTTTTATGCCCAATCTTATAGGCGGAATCGTACTCGGTTATATATGGCAGATCATCATCAACGGCCTTCTTCGCTATTACGGGGTCGATATTACCTTTTCCGAGGCTTACGGATTTTTCGGAATGCTCGTTCTTACCAACTGGCAGCTTATCGGATATATGATGATAATATACGTTGCAGGCCTGCAGAATATCCCGGGCGAGCTTCGCGAGGCGGCGGCGATAGACGGAGCCACACGCAGTATGGAGCTTAAGCACATTACCCTGCCGCTTGTTATGCCCAGCATAACAGTATGCACCTTTTTAACGCTTACTAACACCTTTAAGCTCTTTGACCAGAACCTCGCACTCACCGCAGGCGCGCCCGACAAGCGCTCCGCATTGCTTGCTCTTGATATTTACAATACCTTCTACGGCGGTGTGGGCAGTGAGGGTATAGGTCAGGCAAAGGCAGTAATATTCACTCTCATTCTCGGCGCTATCGCTTTACTGCAGCTATATCTCACCCGCAGGAGGGAAACAAGAGGACAATGAAACTTGGTAACACTATTCGAATACTGCTTCTTACTTTGCTTTCCGTATTATTTTTGGCGCCGATATTCATCGTTATCATAAATTCCTTCAAGGGGC
>JAZQFL010000095.1:0-10512 GCA_045539485.1 Eubacteriales bacterium | reverse complement strand
CATACCCTGCAGGGTACGAGGGGATTTATATCATATAGCACCGAGCATAGCGAGGTATATCGCAACCGAGTGAAACGAGGTTATATCGCATTCGCGTAGCGAATATATCGCCTGACAGAGAAAAAAGAGAGAGCAATTCGGCTACAAACCGATTGGCTCTCTCTTCTGTTTTTGCATTATTCGTCGTAAAAAGTGTGGTCATTCGCACAATATTCGTTGCATTTTTTGTAGAAACCGCGATTTCGGCCTCACAATGCGTACCTTATTTTTGTTCCTCTAAGCTGTCAAGAGCGACTCTGACCGCTTCAATCACAAAAGCGGAAAAAGTACAATTCTTGCCCAGTATAGCTTTTTCCACGCTCTCAATAACGTCGTTTGGAAAACGAATGCATTTATTCGTTGTTGGCGGAACAGACGGAATTTTAAAATCTCTCATAACATCACCCCTTTGCATTGCTATTGTATTACAAACATTTGTGAGTGTATGCATTACAAATGCATTGCATTTTTTCGAGCTTTGTGATATACTCGAATACGAAAGGCGGGATGAAATTGAGAATGCCAATTGTAATATGCGGGTGCAGAGATTTTTACGACAAAAAGGTGTTTACGGAATTTGCAGATAAATGCCTTGCAGAAACTGCAAGCAAATGGGAGATATGCATTCTCTCCGGGCATTGCTCGGGAGTGGATGCAATGGCTGAGGAATATGCGGCAGAACGCGGATTTGCGGTAAAGCTATACCCCGCCGAGTGGGCAAGATACGGCAAAGCCGCCGAACCGAAGCGGAATATGCAAATGGCAAAGGACGCAAGCGCGGTAATTGCCTTTTGGGACGGTCGCTCCAAAGGAACGAAAAATATGATAGACACCGCAACCAAGCTAAACAAAAAGCTGTTCGTGAAGGTAATATCTGTGTAGAAAATGAAATGCAAAAAAGGAAACCGCCCGAAAGCGAGATGTTCTTATCGGAGAAATAAAATAAGGGTATGGGCATAACCCGATGCATTTGTTATACAAATGCGAAACCGGCAATAAAAACAGAAGAGAGAGTAACGCAGCGGCAAAATTCTGCGAAACTCTCTCTTTTCAGCTTTATATGTGAGTGATATTCTTTGCTTCGCAAAGAGTGATATTGCCCTTCGGGCAGTGATATTGTTCGGCTTCGCCTCACAGTGATATTCTATTCGCCCTAAAACTTGCACAGCAAATATCACTCGGCGTAAGCCGAATATCACTGCGTAGCAATATCACTCGCCGCAGGCGAATAGAACTGGCGTGATACTCCATTAAGAGTATCACGCCAACAAGCGGTTTCCTTCCTTTTCTATTATCTTTTATCTATTCTCTATTATCTGTTACCTACTAAAATATCCCCGCAATTTTCAACAAAAGCGCGCAGATAAACACGGAGAACACGGAAAATGCCGTTGTCCACACCACAAGCTGACCCGCAAGCACGGTGTCCCCCTCCATTTCCTGCGTCATAGGAACGCTGGAAACGGCAACGGGTGTGGCAAACAGCGCAATGAAGGTAGCAAAATGCGCCCCGCCGAAGCTGCCGCGGAAAAGAAGGTACGCGCAACCGATACCGAGAAGCGGTACGACTGCGGTACGCATCAGCGTACCCACAATTATCTCGCGCCGCAACTCCTTTACGGCGGAAAAGTCGAACTGCGCGCCGAGAGTTACAAGCGCAAGCGGAGTTGCAAGCGAAGCAAGATATTCAAGGAACACAAACACGGGCTTTATATCGGAAAGGCGGAAGCTTACTCCGTTTTTTGTCAGCAGACCGCGAAAGAGCACACACACAACACCCATAAGTATCGCACGGAGCAGGGGGTTCTTTGCTATATCCGCAAGGATATTACTTGCTTTTTTGCCTTTGCCGCCTCTGAATACGGAAAGCGCGATAACGGCAAGCACGTTAAGCATCGGCACGCTTACGGCACTCATAACCGTTGCCGCCGCGGTGCCCGCGTCCCCAAACAGCAGACCCGCAAGCGGAATGCCGATGAGCGCGTAATTGGAGCGGAACGTGCCCTGCACTATTACTCCGCGCCTTGAAGGGTCGCGCGTAACAAAGCCGCTGACGATGCATCCAATACCGAAAACAACGGCAAGCGCGCAAACACCGTAAACGATAAAACCGCCCATACCGCCGAAGCCGTCCATTTTATAGACGTTCAAAAACAGCAAACACGGCAAAAACAAATGAAAAACAAGTCGGTTTGCCTTTTTGCAAAATTCCGCATCCATAAAACCGAGTCTTTTAAGAACGTATCCCGCCGCCACCGTAAGGATTATCGGCAAAACGGCATTGAGTGCGAAAACAAATGAGTCCATTTACTTGTATTCCTTTAAAACTTCCTTCATCAGCTCAGGGTCGTCGGTCATAATGCAGTCAACGCCCATTTCGATAAGCTTTCTCATCTCGTCGGCATCGTTTATCGTCCAGTACTGGACGGAGATATTACGGCGGTGCGCACGTCTGACAAGGCTTTTACTGCAAAGCGGAATTTCAATACCGACATCGTACGACATGGGTATCTGCAGGCAGGCAAAATCGCCGTTATCAAAAATATTTACTCCGAGATACTGCGTGAACACGAACTTCGCAGCACTTCCCATGGGAGCACCGCGCAGGATTTCGGGGTATTTTTCCTTTAATTCAAGCTCTATCTCGTCGTTAAAGGTACCGATGACGATATTATCCTTGTAAACGGGGTATTTATCAAGCGTTGCGGCAAGCTCGGCACACGCCGCTCTGCCTCTGTCGCCCGAGGGCTTTATCTCAAAGATAAAAAGCAGATCGGGATGGCTTTCGTAAAACATCTCAAAAAGCGTGTCAAGCGTAACCATCTGAAGTCCCGCCGCGGCATGGTCGGTAACGTCCTTATATATGCGGTTGCCGTCCTTGTCCTCAAAATAATAGCCGAAGTTGTATTTTTGGAGCTCCTCAAGCGTCATATCCGAGATGTAGTGGCGGTTTGCCTTGTCATCGCAAAGTGCCTCTGCCTCGTCAAGAGATATATCTCCGTTTATATTGCAGGTCTCGTCTATGTAGCTGTCGTGGTTAAGAACCAGCTTGCCGTCCTTGGTGAGGTACAGATCGCCCTCAAGTATATCAACACCTATGGTGTTTACCGCCTCTCTGAAGGCAAGCAGTGTATTTTCGGGGTTGCTTACGCTTCCGCCTCTGTGCGCGGCTATCATCGGAAGCCCGCCCTTTTCCACCACAAAGGGATTTTCCGCCACGTTCTTCTTCGGCGGTATGATGTTTATCACCGCAAAGAAGAGAATAATAATGCCCATAACGGCAAGAAACCGCTTAAGCCCCTTACGCTTTTTCATATTTTCACCTCTACGTAAAATATAAGCCAATTGTAACACCTATCGCAGGAAAATGCAAGGAAAAGAAAAACCGCCGTACGGCGGTTTTTCTTTTAATTAACCTATTTTTGCAATAGCCTCAATAATTGCAGTTTTGGTAGCACGGAGCTTTTCAAGCTTTTCGCGCTCGGCATTGACAACAGCCTCGGGAGCCTTTGCAACGAAGCCCTGATTGTTCAGCTTGCCTTCCGCACGTGCTATCTCGCTTTCCGTCTTCTTAAGCTCGCCTTCAAGGCGCTCCTTCTCGGCCGCCATATCAACAAGCTGGTCAAGGGGAATATAAACGGTTGCGCTGTCGGTAACTATGCTTACGCAGTCGCCCTCGGGAGCGGCATCAACAAGCTCTACGCTCGCGGCACCCGCAAGGCGCTCAAGGAATACGTGATTCGATTCGCAGAACGCATCCTTATCCTTTGTGATGATATAAAGTGCGGTGCGGGTCTTGGGGGGTACATTCATCTCCGCACGGCGTACTCTTATACCGCGGATAACGGCGATAAGCTTCTCTATCTGCTCTGCCTCTGCGGGGAAGTTGAGCTCTGCCTTATTTTCGGGGAACTTTTCAAGCATTATCATGCTGCCCTCAGCGTGGGGCATAGCCTGATAGATCTCCTCGGTAATGAAGGGCATATAGGGATGCAGAAGCTTAAGAGTTTCAATAAATACGTAGGTAATGGTGCGCTGTGCAACAAGGTTCTCCTTGGTGCCCTTGGCATTAAGGCGGGCCTTGCTCATCTCGATATACCAGTCGCAGAATACGTCCCAGATAAAGTTATACAGCTCTGCAAGCGCAACGCCGATCTCGTACTTGTTTATGTTGTTTGCAACGCTTTCGCTTACCTCTGCAAGTCTTGTGAGTATCCACTTATCCTCGGGGGCAAGCTCGCTTGCATCGGGGAGGGTGATATCGTCCGTTTCAAGATTCATAAGGATGAATCTTGCGGCATTCCACAGCTTGTTTGCAAAGTTGCGGGCAGCCTCCAGCTTTTCATCGGAATAGCGCATATCGTTTCCGGGGGAGTTGCCGTTTGCAAGGGCAAAGCGGAGTGCGTCTGCGCCGTACTTGTCGATGACCTCAAGGGGATCGATTCCGTTGCCGAGAGACTTGGACATCTTTCTGCCCTGAGAATCGCGTACAAGACCGTGAATAAGAACGGTATCGAAGGGAATCTCGCCCGTATACTCAAGACCGGAGAATATCATACGGGAGACCCAGAAGGTAATAATATCGTATCCGGTAACAAGGGTGTTTGTGGGATAGAAGTACTTAAGATCCTCGGTGCTCTCGGGCCAGCCCATAGTGGAGAAGGGCCAAAGAGCGGAGGAGAACCATGTGTCAAGCGTGTCGGGGTCCTGGGTCATCTTGCCGCCGCACTTGGGGCAGGTATCAACACCCTCGCGGCTTACTACCATCTCGCCGCATTCGTCGCAGTAATATGCGGGTATACGGTGACCCCACCAAAGCTGACGGGAGATGCACCAGTCGCGGATGTTTTCCACCCAATGGAAGTAATTCTTGGAGAAGCGGTCGGGCACGAACTTGATCCTGCCGTCGCGAACCGCCTCAATAGCGGGCTTTGCAAGGGGCTCCATCTTAACGAACCACTGCTTGGAGATCATAGGCTCGATAACGTGGTGGCAGCGGTAGCAGGTGCCTACGTTGTGGGTAAGAGGCTCAACGCTCTTAAGAAGTCCCGCCTCCTCAAGGTCGGCAAGGATCGCCTTGCGGGCTTCAACGGTGGTCATTCCCGCATATTTACCGCAATCAAGAACCTCAGGCTCGCCGACTGCGGCAATGCCTCTCTCTACGCTGTCAAGCCAAGCGGCTCTGTCATCCGCGCCTGTCATACGTCCGTCATAGGTGAACACACGTACAAGGGGCAGGTCGTGACGTGCGCCTACCTCGTAGTCGTTGGGGTCGTGGGCGGGAGTGATCTTAACAACGCCCGTTCCCTTTGTCATATCCGCGTGCTCGTCGCAGACTATCGGAATCTCCTTGTTAATAAGGGGAAGAATTACGTGACAGCCGTGTAGATGTGCATATCTGGGGTCCTCGCCGTTTATGGCAACAGCGGTATCACCCAGCATAGTCTCGGGGCGGGTGGTAGCAAGCTCCAGCATCTCGCCCGTTTCCTTTACGGGATAAAGAAGATGATAGAAATTGCCGTTCTGATCCTCATACTCTACCTCTGCATCGGAAATGGAGGTCTTACAGGTGGTACACCAGTTTACCATACGGTTTCCGCGGTAGATGAGGCCCTTATCGTAAAGGCGCATAAATACGTCCTGTACAGCCTCGGAACAGCCCTCGTCCATAGTAAAGCGCTCGCGGCTCCAGTCGCAGGAGGAGCCGAGTATCTTAAGCTGTTCAACGATGCGTCCGCCGTACTGCTCCTTCCATGCCCATGCGCGCGTGAGAAATCCGTCTCTGCCAAGGTCCTCCTTGGTAATTCCCTCCTTGCGCATCGCCTCAACGATCTTCGCCTCGGTAGCGATGGATGCGTGGTCGGTGCCGGGAAGCCAAAGGGTACAGTAGCCGCTCATACGCTTGTAACGGGTAAGGATATCCTGCAGGGTGTTATCCAGTGCATGACCCATATGAAGCTGACCGGTGATGTTCGGAGGGGGCATAACTATGGAATAATGGGGCTTGGTTTTGTCGATCTCTGGCGTAAAACAGCCGTTTTCGCGCCAAGCGCTGTAGATCCTCTTCTCAAACGAAGAGGGATCATAGGTCTTTGGTAGTTCTTTTCTCATTTTGTGCCTTTCTATGTGAATGTTGTTGTTTTTGTTTTTGCTCTTTTGCATTATTTCGCGGCGGGAGCAAGCCCCCGCCCTACTTTGTCGAAGAAAAAATTTCGCAGACGAGGCGCGACGAGCAAGCAAGGCGAAGGCGTACTTGGTGTACGTCGAGCCGCTTGCGAGGAAGCAACGAAGTATGCGGAGTTTTTTCAAAGACAAAAAAACGCCCTATCGTACTCCATACGATAGGGCGTGGTCAAACGCGTTACCACCTATCTTCAGTGTCCTTAAAGACACCCTCACGGCAACCCAAGATTGCCCTGCTCTGTTACGGGAGCGCCCGTTGGGTTCTCGGCTTTCGCTTTTTCCCAAAGCTCGGGAGTGACTTCGCGGTTCCTTGCTTACGCACTCACACCAACCGTGCGCTCTCTGAAAGCCGGATGGCCGTTACTACTCTCCGTCTTAGCGTTTAGTTGATTATATCACCCGTTTTTAATTTTGTCAACATCTAATTAAATTATGCGTATTTTCACGGTTTTCCAATGCATTATTATGCAGAATTCTGTATTATTTTGTTGCATATACACAATGATGCAGGATTTTTGCAAGTATTTTGCGCAAAAATGCAGAAATTGTAATTCGGACTTGCATTTTGGGTTCAAAAGTGCTATTATATAGGCACGTAAGCTACATTCGGATGCAAGTTTGCGGCTCGGCATTTGCACGGTATACAAATCATACGATTCTCTTTCTTTCATTCCCCTCCTCCTTATTCTTGTTCGATTTGTTTGATTTTTCTACCTATAGAGGGGCCTTCCTTTTGTCTTGTCCTTTCTTTTTCACCGTGCTTACCGCAGCTTGCATTCGGAAGCTTATTTCCGGCGCGCCTTTGGCGCGTTTTTTTGTTGCTTTTTTTCTGCTTTGATGATAAAATATACAAAAACAAGTTACGGAGGCCTTTATGTATACAAACGTACTGAAAACCGTTTGTGCCGCACTTGCATGTGCCACGCTCTTTTGCGCGTGCTCGACAAGTGTGCCGAGCGAAACGGATGCACCCGACACTACGGATATACCCACGGAACCCATAACAGAGCCTGTTACCGAGCCGGTGACGGAGCCTGTTACCGAACCCGTTACCGAGCCTATCGTTACTGCAAGCCACAGCGACCTTGCGGCGCCGCACGCAAGCGGAAACGAGCAGTTAAAGATAAGCAAGGGCGGCAGAATGAAAAAGGGCACGCTTTCCACCAAGATGAAGATACCCGACGCGGGCGAGGCGGGACTTGTTTTTGCGCTTACAGCCCCCGATGCCGAAAGTTATTTTGAAAAGGAAAGCGGGCTTTCCTACTACTACTTTGCGGTAACTGCGGAGAAAACTGCAAAGCTTTACCGCATTGAAAACGGCAAAAAGACCGAGCTTCGCCTGCAAAAGCTCGTAACAAGCTCCCTCGCCGCAGGAAAGACAGCAGATGTTTCCGTAATATTGGACGGAGAGGATATTTACTGCTACATAAACGACAGATGCTTTATAAAATACACCGACCCAGATCCCCTTACGGGCGAGATGTTCGGCAGACGCCAGGACGGCGCGGCTACCTTCACCGTTTTGCGCTCCTCTACCGACACGGCAACCAAAAAAGCGGATATCCTTATTTGGGGACACAGCCACACCGCGCTTTGGACAAGCGCCGCAACAGCACTTAAGGGTAACGGTAAGGTCGTAAACATCGGCATCGGCTCGACAAACACCCCCTTCTGGTACCGCCTTATCGACGAAATGCTTACCTATGAGCCGAAGGTGCTTATCGTTATGTCCGGCTCCAATGACTATGGCGGCGGCACCAACAACGCAATGACAATAAAGCTGCTTGACGAGATCTACACCCGAATGCGCAAAGAGATCCCCGATCTTAAGGTCATTCAGCTTACCGAGTTTTTACAGCCCAAACGCACCCACCTTGCCGATGCGGTGCGCGATTTCAATGCGAGACTGCTTATGTATGAGGCGGAAAACAGCGATTGGTTTACCGTGGTCGACACTTACGATATTGCAAACAAGGCAAAGGACACCATCGACACGAGCCGCTTCCGCGACGATTACCACCTCAAAGCCGATCATTACAACACGATAAACGCGCGTGTAAACGAGGCGCTTAAAGGAAAATACGTCTTTCCCGACCGCGAGACCACGCTTGCGGGCTATATTGCGGAGGAAAACAGCGATAAGTACCTCTATACCGTAGGCACCGACGCTAACTGGAAGATAGACGTAAATGCCGAGGGCAACACCCGCTTTACCTCGCTTGAGAAAAACTCGATGCTTATGTTTAAGGATACTACCTTCTCGGGCGGTATCATTGAATTTGATATGACGGTTAACGCCCAAAAGGACGAGCACAACTACAAATCCGCAAACGGCGTGATCTTCGGGGCCGACTCACTTTGCGTTACCCACAGCTTCAGCCACCATTACGTTTTCGGCAGATGCGCCTGGGGCACGATGACGGGATACTCGAAGGACGACCCCGACTTCAAGTGGGAGGATACCGTAAAGGGTATGAAGGGCATATCCGTCGGCCGGAAACAGCATTATAAGCTGGAGTGGGACAGCGAAAAGGGCACCGTTACTTATTACGTTAACGGAAAAATTACGGGAAAAACTCCGCTTGAGCGCGTTTTTAACGGCGTGTACTGCGGCATTTACTGCGATTCGGCTAATACGATAATTGAGAATTTGACGTTTACGGAGAAATAAACGAAAAAGGACAGAGAATTATGCGTTCTCTGTCCTTTTTGCAAGCTTTTTTCTGCTGGCGATATGTTTGCTTCGCAAACGCGATATATTTTAGCTTGCGCTAAAATGCGATATAACCTCCTTTGCGGTCGGTTGCGATATGATATAAATCCTCTTCACGCCCCGCAGGGCATATCGCATCGAAGATATATCGCACGCGGCAGCGTATATCGCAAATCCCACAAGGGATTTATATCGCTGCTCAGTGTCCTCAAGGGCACTGAGCAACCCCGCCGTTTTTTGTGTTACTGTTTTTCGAATGTAAGAATACCGATCTTGATGCTTCCGTCATCGTTCTTTGTGAACGCGAGGTCGCCGCTGAGGCTGGACTCGCCGTCGGTAACGGTGATGGTGATGGTGCCGTCCTTGATCTTGTACTTAGCTTCCGCGCTTGTGATCTCGTTGCCCGCAGCGTATGCCTTGATGGTCATCTTGCTTCCCGAGAACTTGATAGAGGTGTAAGAACCGAATACCTCCGCAGTCTTATAAGTGCCGGAAAGGGTGCTTCCGCAGGAAGCGAAGAAGCAAAGGGTAAGGCAAAGGACGAGCGCCAATGCTATAATTCTTTTTACCATGATATTGTCTCCTTTAAAAAAGTTTATGATCTAATTGTAGCACCCTTTACTCAAAAAGTCAACCTCCGAACAGTTTTTCCGCCCCACCGTCATCCTTGAGCGCGGCATGCCCTTCAGATTCTTCGCTTCGCTCGAGAATGACAAGGGCATGCTGAAGCGAAGGATCTGCGGGGCGGGTCAATGCTTTGAACCGTTCTCTTCCGCGCTCTTTATCTGCATTTCAAACAGTGTTGCACCGCCAAAGGATATTGACAGCGAGGTGAGTATGTACTGCATATCCTCCGCCCACGAAAGCGACATGATACAGCGCTCAAATTCCGAGGAGGCGGCTATGCGTACAAGCGTCAGCACACAGCAAACAAGCACCGCAAAAAGGCAAAACCGCAATAGGCGGAACGCGGGCACACTCATCGAGTTTATTGCTTCAATATATTTCTTCATAGCCACCTCCTTTGCGTGTTCACCGCAGGAGAACACGCAGCGATATAAATCCCTTGCGGGATTTGCGATATATTGCTGCGCAATACGATATATCTTCGATGCGATATGCCCGGCGGGCGTGAAAAGGTAGAACCCAAAGGGATTTATATCATATCATAGCCGAACAGCGTGAGGCTATATCATATTTTGCGTTCCGCAAAATATATCGCACGAGCGAAGCGAGTATATCGCTTATATTTTACACGTTTTTACGTCATTTGTCATCAATCGGAATATGGAATATTGGGAAAATACATCCAAACCCTTTTCAAAATCCGCAGGGTATGCTAATATATACTTGATAAAGTATTGCGAGGAACAAAATGGAACAGAAAAAAATAGACAGAATAAACGAGCTGGCACGTCTTGCCAAGGAGCGTGAACTGACCGAGGAGGAGCAGGCGGAAAGAGCCAAGCTTCGCCGCGAGTATATTGATGCCTATGTGGGCAATCTGCGCGCCACATTGGAAAACACCGTCATCGTCCGCCCCGACGGCACAAAGAAGTCGGATCGTAGCCATGTCG
>JAZQFL010000094.1:0-6486 GCA_045539485.1 Eubacteriales bacterium | reverse complement strand
ATGTGCTGTTCCTCTACAGCTCCCTCGTTCTCTGCGACAGCTCTGAGATCAAATAAAAGAATCCTGACAGCGCCGAGCGCGCTGTCAGGATCTTTTTATTTGCAAATCCTTTTTGCAAGCATCTGCATTTTATCAATTCTGTTATCAAAAAAGTATTTATAGCTTTCGCAGAAGCGGTTTGCGGCATTATCGGGCTCGCGGTCGCGCTTACAGCCTCCGCGGCAGATAGGCAGGTATTTACACTCTCGGCAAGCACTTGGAAGCTCAAGTCCTTTTGCAAGGAAGCTTTGCATAGTTTCTCCGTTTTCCATACGTGCAAAAGAGGTTTCGTTGATATTGCCGAGCTTCCACTCGTCAAGTGCATAGAAATCGCAAGGGAAAATGCTTCCGTCCGCTTCGCACAAAAAGCTTATTCCGCAGCCTCCCGCCATACCGCATTGCTGAGGCGGAAGTCCCGACAGTATGTAAAGATAATTATCAAGCCTCCGCTCACGCACGGGGGATGCAGTCAGCTGAGTTTTTTCGTACATATCAAATATTTCAACCAGCGCCTTGCCGTAAGCTTCCGCAGAGAGCAGGGGAGTACCTTGTGCGCCGAACGGCTCGATGCAGGGGATGAACTGCAGGTGTCCGTACTCGGAGAGCTCCTTCCAAACTGAGCGTATCCGGTCGGTCAGCCCGTTTGTAAGCACGCACAGAATATTAAATTCAACGCGGTGTTTTTTCAGTAAAGCTATTCCTCGCTTAACGTCCGCATACGTACCCCCGCCTCCTGCGTATATGCGGTTTGCGTCGTGCGTTTCTTCGGTTCCGTCAAGCGAGACTCCGACAAGGAATCCGTTTTCCGAGAAAAACGAGCAGTACTCGTCTGTAAGAAGCGTGGCATTCGTTTGTACGGAATAACCTACGGGGAGATTTCGTGAGTTATAGGAGTTTACCGTGCTTATAAATTTGCGGTAGAATTCTACACCGGCAAGAAGCGGCTCGCCTCCCTGAAAAGCAAAGCTCACGCTTCTGTCCGCATATATAAAAGCCTTGCGTACGAGATTGCGCACAGTGTCCGCGTTCATTGTTCCGTAGCAGGGAACTGCGCGGTTTGCGCTTTCATCCGCATAAAAGCAGTATTTGCAAGCGAGATTGCAGGCACCCGAAACGGGCTTTATCATAACAGAAAGCGGCGGCATACGGCATCTCCTAAAAAAGTTTTATTAATTTTAACATACGAATTGACTAATTTCAATCAGTTTATTATAATTAAGAAAAAACGGTTGGAGATAATGCTATGGAAAATACGACCCGCCCCAATATTCTGTGGCTTTGCACCGATCAGCAGCGTGCGGATTCGCTTGGCTGTTACGGCAATAAGTTTGTAAGAACTCCCAATATCGACCGCCTTGCGGAAAGCGGAGTGCGTTTTACCCACGCATACTGTCAGGCTCCCGTATGCGCGCCGAGCCGTGCATCCTTCCTTACGGGGCGTTATCCCCGTGTTTGCCTCGTCCGACAGAACGGCCAGGACATCGGAGAAAACGAAATGCTTGTCACCCGTATTCTGCACGATAACGGCTACACGGGCGGCCTTTCGGGCAAGCTGCATCTTTCGGGCTGTGCGCCGACGGTATGCAGAACAGCCGAAAGACGTATAAACGACGGCTACGATTACTTTGCGTGGAGCCATGATAATGACACACGCTACGATTGGGTAATGAACGGCTACACTCAGTGGCTGCGCTCACAGGGCCTTGAAAACAAGGTAACACCGCGTGAGGATTCGCGCTTTGTGTTTGACGGAATGCCCGCAGAATACAGTCAGGCAAAATGGTGTGCCGACCGCGCAATAGAATTTATGAAGGCGGCGAAAGCCAATGATATGCCGTGGTTCTTTTCGTTCAATTGCTTTGATCCGCACCATCCCTTTGATCCCCCGAAGGAATATCTTGACAGATATCTCCCGATACTTGACGATATACCGCTCCCGAATTATTACGAAGGAGAGCTTGAAACAAAAACACCCGCTCAGCGCAAGGAGCACAGAGGGGCGTACGGTGTAAAGGGTAATTTCCCATACGATGAGATGACAGACTATGACCACCGCCTGCTCCGCGCCTCTTATTATGCGCTCTGTGACCTTGTGGATGTTCAGGTAGGCCGTATGCTTGATTATCTGGAGGAGAGCGGACAGCTTGAAAATACGATCATCCTCTTCCATTCCGACCACGGCGAAAGCCTCGGTGACCACGGAATGTATCTCAAGGGCTGTTATTTCTACGAGCCGAGCGTAAGAGTGCCGCTTATAATGTCGTGGAAGGGAAGATTCCAAAGCGGTAAGGTGTGTAACGGACTTGTCGAGCTGCTTGACATCGCGCCCACACTGCTGGAGATATGCGGTATAGACGTACCTCACGGAATGCAGGGAAGGTCGCTTTACCCGCTTCTGTCGGGGGAAGCGCCTCTTGATAAATTCCGCGAGGATATCTTCTGCGAATCCTGTAAATGTAAAATGAGCGGCGAGACAGTTACCTTCGGCTCAATGCTCCGCACCGAAAGATACAAGATAGCAATGGTACACGACCTTGCTCCCTCATATCCGCGCGATAAAATGTGCGAGCTTTACGATCTTGAAACAGATCCCGATGAAAAGCATAATCTTTACTATGACCCCGCTTATGCGGAGATAAAGGCGGAAATGCTCGAAAAATTCTGCAACCGTCAGGCGCTTGTTGCAGATCCGTTGCCGATGAAGAGCATGCCCTGGTAAACAAAGGCGCCCCGCCGTCCGATTTCGGACGGCGGGTCGCTTTTGTTATTCGGGCAGCTTTTGAGGGGAAGAGGTGGGACCGTAGACAACAAGTCTTTCGGTGCCGTCGGGGTCCGTTACGAAGCCGCAGCGGTCGATGCAGGTTTGCCTCGTTTGTATTTCGGTAAGGCTGTTATGTCTGTGGTAGACTATAAACAGCTCTCCGTTTTCCGCGGTGAAGAAGCTGTGATGTCCCGTGCCGACGGCGCGGATGTTCTCGTTTTTGGAGAGTACGGGATTATAATCGCATTTTTCAAAGCTTCCGAGGGGGCTTGATGCGGTGGCACAGCCTACAGCATATCCCTGAGATTGATAGTGGTTTGCGGAATAGGTGAGGTAGTAAACGCCGTTGTGCTTGAGCATAAAGGGGCCCTCAGCGATCGAGCCCATTTGCTTTTCCCAAGCCTCGGAAACGGAAATAAGGTGCTTTTCGTTTTTCACGGTGCAGGTCTTGAGGTCAAACTTCGCTCCGTAGATATGGTTTCCGCCTCCGAACTTGACGTAATAAAGGTACATCTGACCGTCATCGTCAATAAACAGATGCGGGTCGATGGCGCTGGTGTTTTTGAATATAAGTCCGTCTGAATACTTGGTAAAGGGGCCGAGAGGAGAATCGGATACCGCAACGCCGATGTTTTCATTTGCAACGTAGAACATATAGAATCTGCCGTCGATGCGGTATACCTCGGGCGCCCAGAAGTTCTTTGTTCCCGCAGGGCTGTTTGCTTCACCCTTTTTCAGGCAGTAACCCTTTTCGGTCCACTTTGAAAGATCGTCGGATTCATAGACCTTAAAGCCCGTTGAGCCTGCGTTGGTGGAGTAAAGATAATATTTTCCTTCCCAAGTGAGGATGAACGGATCTGCACCCGCGGCGATCGGGTTTGTGTACGTCTTGCTATCCCCTGCGGAGTACGTGTAATCCGAGAGGGAGAGGGAAAGAAACTGCAGAGAGCCGCTTCCGCAGTCAAGCTTCAGTCCCTTGCCCGCAGATGAGGCAACAGTCATTTCCGCAAGCGGAAGCGCCGTTTCGGATGTGTCGTTTATGAAGATCTTGATAAGCGAATTGCGGAATGCTATGCGCAGATCTATTTCCGCATCGCCGTCCATCGGGCAGTAGATGGATTTCACAAGCGACGCGCCGTCCTTGGTGTAATTTGTGATGCGTACTGCGTTTGTGCGCTTGTCAAATCCTATAAATACTCTTCGGTCATCGCTTTTGTACTTAAAAGATATTCCTCCCGAGGTGGATCCGGTGAGCTTTACCTTTATATCAAGGCAGCCTTCAAGGGTTCCGACATCCTCGCAAACTGCGGTGTTTGAATCTGCTGTTCTTTCACCGCTTATTATACCGTTTTCGTATTTTGCTCCGCCTTCAAGCGCGAATCTGAGCTCGCCAAAGCCGATCTTTCCGTCATCGGGCTCGGTTGTGACGGGTTCGGCCGTTACCGGTGTGTCGGTGGTTTCCTCGGGGGGATTTTTTTGGCCGCAGGCGGCAAGCGCGGATATTAAAGTGCATACCGCGATGATCGCGGCGGCTATACGTATGCTTTTCATTTGCAGTTCTCCTTTTCCAGCGGCAGGGGCTGAGGTGTTGAAGTGGGACCGTGAACGACAAGCACGTCACAGCCGTCCTCGCCCTTCACAAATTCGCATCGGTCCATACATACCATACGCGGGTGGATCTCGGTCTCACTTGTGTGGCGGTGGTAAACGATGAACATCTCGCCGCCTGCGGAAGTCATAAGCGTGTGGTGGCCGGGTCCGAATATACCGAGCTCGGGCTTTTTGGAGAGGATGGGATTGTTCTTATAGCGCTTGAATTCTCCGAGCGGGTCGTTTGATACGGCATAGCCTACCGCATAATCGTGGCATCTGTAATGATTGCAGGAGAAGGTGAGGTAGTAAACACCGTTATGCTTCATCATGCAAGGACCCTCGGAAACGAGGCAGTCGATATCCTCCCAGGTGCCCTTTTCGGCGGTGATAAGATGCTTCGGCTCGCCTACCTTAAGCGTTTTGATATCAAATTCCGCGCCGTAGATATGGTTGCCGCGCTCTACTTTTACGTAGTAAAGGTACATCTTTCCGTCATCGTCGATAAACAGGTTTGCGTCGATTGCCTTGTGGTCGGGGAAAAGAAAGCCGTCGGAATATTTGGTAAAGGGGCCGAGGGGCGAATCCGCTACCGCAACACCGATATTCTCGCGCACTGTGTAAAACAGATAAAACTTACCGTCAATAAGATATACCTCGGGAGCCCAGAAGCCGCCGCCGTCCCTGTCGGGCATATAGACGTCTTCTTTTTTTAGGCAAAGTCCCTTGTTCTCCCAATTTGCAAGGTCGGTGGATTCGTAAACTATGTAACCGTCGTTTACTGCATTAGTGGAGTAAAGATAATATTTGCCGCCGTGGCAGAGTATGTAGGGGTCAGCGCCGACGCAGAGGGGATTGGTGTAGGTTTTGTTGTTCATTGTATATCTCCTTTATTCGGGAAGCTTTTGCGGTGTTGAAGTGGGGCCGTATACCTTAAGCACATCGGGTCCGCTTGCTTGCTTTTCAAATACGCACCTGTCGATGCAGATAAGCCTTGAATGAATTACGGTCTTGCTGTTGTGCTTGTGGTAAACTATGAACAGCTCACCGTTTTTTGATGTCATAAACGTGTGGTGGCCGGGGCCGTATACGTCAGCGTGGGGCATTTTGGAGAGAATTGGATTGTTTTCATATCTCTTAAAGCCCGTAAGCGGATCGTCTGATACCGCATATCCGACTGCGTAGTTGTGCGAGGTGTAGCCGTTGCAGGAATACGTGAGATAGTATTTGCCGTTATGCTTCAGCATGCAAGGGCCTTCGGCTACCTTGCCCGCATCGCCCGTCCATTCCCAAGTGTTTGCCGTAGGGGTGATGATGAGCTTCTGGTTGCTTACTTTCAGTGTCTTAAAATCAAATTCCGCGCCGTATATCTCATTGCCGTTTTTGCAGATAACGTAGTATAGATACATCTTTCCGTCATCGTCGATAAACAGATTTGCGTCAATAACGCGCTGTCCGGGGAAGAGGAATCCGTCGGAATACTTTTTGAACGGGCCGAGAGGCGAATCCGCCACGGCAACACCGATATTCTCCTCAACGGTGTAGAACATATAGAATCTGCCGTCTAAGTAATATACCTCCGGTGCCCAGAAGCCCGCGGTGCTTGTGGGCGTACCGTATACGTCGGCGGTCTTGAGGCAGAAACCCTTGTCCTTCCAGTTTACGAGATCTGAGGATTCGGATACCTTGTAGCCTTCGGTCGGAGCGTTTGTGGAGTACAGATAATACATTCCGTTATGCTGAAGGATGTAAGGGTCTGCACCCGCGGCTATCGGGTTTATGTACTGTTCGCTTGATGAGAGGGAGTAAGTGTAGTCCGACATTTCGATACCGAGAAATTGCAGCGAGCCGTTTCCGCAATCAAGCACCAGCCCCTTGTTGCGGTACATTTCTATCGGCACGTCAAAATCGGGCAGGGTGCCGTCCGACCAATCGTCAATGAAGATCTTGAGGGTGGCATTGCGGAAGGCGATGCGCAGGTTTATTTCCTTGCCGCTTTCAAGCGGGTGGTAAACGGTTTTTACCAGATTTACATCGTTGCCGTTGTAGCAGGTGAGGCGGATGCGCTCGGCTTTTTAAGTCGGAGGCCAAGCGGT
>JAZQFL010000093.1:0-2981 GCA_045539485.1 Eubacteriales bacterium | reverse complement strand
CTTACCGGAGTTAACAGCAAGGGGGAGGGTATCCCAGTCGATCTGATATACAAGAACGCCGTCGTAACCGAGCTTTTCAGCAATAATCTTTGCGATCATAACGTCGTAGCCGTATGCGTAGTTTTTGCTGTCAGCGATCTTAACAGCACCGTTAGAGTCGTCGCCCTGGCTCCAGTTATAGGGAGCGTAAGCACATTCCATACCGACCTTAAGATAGTTGCCCTCATTCTTTTCACCGCAGGAGGAGAAAGCAAATACGGAGCTGAGGAGCATAAGTAATGCGAGTGCGAGAGTAATGATTCTTTTCATGATGTTTTCCTTTCGAAAATAAAAAATACCGTAATATGTAACGAAACATCTACGGCATTGAAGCTTAAAGTAGATGGCTCTCCACATAAAGTGACAGTTTGCAATATCTTATACGGCAAACCAGCGCTCTGCTTGGCGGGCAGAACACTTCGGCGTATTACCCTTTCAACCGTACCTTGCCGGCATTTCTCGGTCTACTGATGAAATACGCGCCTCCATCACATATTCGGTTTACCATTACATTATATATCTATAAACGTAAAAGTCAAGATGTTTACAAATTGTTTACAATTTGTTCATAATTAAGAACCTTGTTTTTTATATTGCAAAAGACGGAATAATGTTGTATAATGGAAAAAATCGATTAAGGAGCCCGATATGGCGATAAATATTGGAATAGACATTGGCGGCAGTACGACAAAGATCGTTGCCATTGATAAAGAGGGAAGCGAGCTTAAGCTCTATGAGCCTATTTTTGTTCGCGCCGCAGATCCCATAACATCCCTTTACGGAGCGTTTGGTAAGTTCACTGTTACAAACGGTCTTGAGCTTTCCGATATCTCTAAGGTCATGGTAACCGGTATCGGTTCTTCCTTCCTCAAAACTCCTATATACTCGCTTCCTTGCACTCACGTTACCGAGTTCGAGAGTATTGGTCTCGGCGGGCTTTATCTTTCGGGGCTCGATAAGTGCATTACCGTAAGTATGGGAACCGGTACTGCTATCGTTTATGCACAGCGCGGAATGCCGAGCGAGTATCTCGGAGGTACGGGTGTCGGCGGCGGTACGCTGCAGGGCCTTTCCAAGCTTCTTCTCGGTATGGATGATGTTTCCCATATTCACGAGCTTGCAAAGGACGGCGACATACACAATATCGATCTTTCTGTAAACACCATTTCAAGCTCTTCCGATAATTCTTCTTACCCAGGTATGTCAATGGACATTACTGCATCTAATTTTGGTAACGTAAGCGATATTGCAAAAAAGGCAGATATAGCAAAGGGCGTCTTTAATATGGTGTTCGAAACGATTGCCATGGTAGCAATTTTCGCCGCACGTTCTAAGGCAACTAAGGATATAGTTCTTACGGGCAATCTTACCGCCTTTGGGTTATGTAAAAATACCTTTGAACAGCTTGAAAAGATCTTCGGTGTTAACTTCATAATTCCCGAAAATTCTCAGTTTGCCACTGTTATCGGCGCGGCTTTGCAAGCGTAACAAAAAGAGGATGCAGAAAATGCATCCCCTTTTTTATTCGATTTCTGCTTCTTCGCGGCCCGTTAGCTCTCCGATGCTTGAAAGCTGAGGGTAATCAAGCTGACGAAGCACCTCGTAGCATACGATTGCGACGGCATTCGAGAGATTGAGTGAACGTACAAAACCGAGCATGGGTATGCGTATACATCGCTCATAATTTCTTTCAAGAAGATTTTCGGGCAGACCTCGGCTTTCTTTACCAAAGACTAGGTAGATGTCCTTATCCTTTGGATATTCAACCTCGCTGTGGCATTTTTGGCCTTTAGTAGAGCAAAAATAGAATTCGCCGCTGTTTTTGGATGTAAAATCCGACCAGTTTTTATAGGTGCTCACAGTCAGATATTTCCAATAGTCAAGTCCCGCGCGTCTTATCGATTTTTCCGTAATGTCAAAGCCCATAGGCTCGATCAGGTGTAAATGGCAGCCTGTAACTGCGCACGTTCTGGATATGTTTCCTGTGTTTTGAGGGATCTCAGGCTCGTATAAAACAATGTGTATCATAAATAATCCTTGAATTTTAATTGAAAGTATTGTATCATTTAATAATGAAAATATCAAGACCAAAGGAGAAGATATGAATTTCACAGAGATAGCGGAAAGACGCCAATCTTGCAGAAGCTATGAACCTGCAAGGGAAGTTGAAAAGGAAAAGCTTGATGCAATTTTGTGTTCTGCAAGGCTTGCCCCTTCAGCGTGCAACGGTCAGCCTTATCGTATTACAGTCTGCCGCGGAGAAAAGGCGAAAGAGGCAGCAAAGCTTGTAACGGGAATGGGAATGAACAAATTTGCGTACGACGCACCTGTAATGTTGGTAATATCAGAAGAGAACTATGTTCCGTCAGCCGCAATGGGTGCAAAGCTAAAAAAGAACGATTACCGCTCAATTGATATCGGGATAGTATCTGCTTATATCACCGCAGAAGCGGAAGCGCAAGGTCTTTCTACCTGTATTCTCGGTTGGTTTGATAATGAAAAGATTATGGCTCTTTGCGGGCTTGATAAACCTGCAAGGCTTGTAATAACGCTCGGATATGCAACTGAGGGCTACGCATTGCGCGAAAAAAAGCGCAAGCCGCTCGAAGAGCTTGTAAATTATATTGATTAAGAAAAAGGTGCAAGTTTATGCTTGCACCTTTTCTGTTAATGCTTTTTAATGTTGTTGAAGTCCTTTTGCGAGCATCCTGCTCTGCCGCCTCCGGCACACGCGCAGGCACATGCGCAAGCACAGCCTCCCCCGCTTCTGCCGCTTCTTCCGCTGCTTGATGAGTGCAGATCCCTTGCTCTTATGTAATGCGGGTTTACACGTCCGTATACGTGCATTCTGTGGCCATATCCGGTAATGAATCCTCTTCCTTTCTCGTATGATACATAGCTGTCAACAATTATTACCTCGAATAAGTCGGAGGCCAAGCGGT
>JAZQFL010000092.1:0-6811 GCA_045539485.1 Eubacteriales bacterium | reverse complement strand
TCCTAAGACCGCTTGGCCTCCGACTTCACCTCTCTCCTCTATGCCGTGTGCGCCCTTTTCCTTACGGAAGCAGGGGCTGTAGCTGGTGAGAGTGTAAGGAAGCTCCTTCTCATCGATAAGCTGATCGATGAACTTGCCTATCATAGAGTGCTCGGAGGTACCGATAAGGAAGAGATCCTCCCCTTCGATCTTGTACATCATTGCGCTCATTTCGTCAAAGCTCATAACGCCCGTAACAACGTCGGAACGGATCATGAAGGGGGGAACGCAGTAGGTAAAGCCTCTGCCTATCATAAAATCACGCGCATAGGAAAGAATTGCGCTGTGAAGACGTGCGATATCTCCCATAAGATAGTAGAATCCGTTACCTGCAACGCGGCGCGCCGCATCAAGGTCGATTCCGAGGAAGCGCTCCATGATATCGGTGTGGTAAGGGATCTCAAAATTAGGAACAACGGGCTCGCCAAAGCGCTCTACTTCAACGTTTTCGCTGTCGTCCTTACCTACGGGAACGCTTGCGTCGATGATGTTCGGGATGGTCATCATTATGGTCTTGATCTTCTCGTTAAGCTCTGCGGTGCGTGCCTCAAGCTCGGTAAGACCCTTGGTAGCCTCCTGAACGGCTGCCTTTGCCTTCTCGGCCTCCTCCTTCATGCCCTTTGCCATATACATACCGATCTCCTTGGAGGCACGGTTCTTCTCGGCACGGAGGGTGTTACCCTTGGTCTCTGCTTCTCTTCTCTCGGTGTCAAGTGCTATTACCTCGTCAACGAGGGGGAGCTTTCTGTCCTGGAACTTCTTTCTGATGTTCTCCTTAACAAGCTCGGGGTTTTCTTTAAGAAATTTAATGTCGATCATTTTTATTATCCTCTTTGTAGAAAAATGGTAAAATATGGAAATTGTTGTCGTTTAAAGGTTTATCGGTCTGCCGCCGCCGAGTAAGGTCAGCAGCTCGTCGAGGTCTTCATTGTCCTCAAAATAGATCTTGTTGTTCTTTTCCTTGCCCTTGACGTTTATCTTTACCTTGCGTCCGAGGGTGCGGCGAACCTTGTTTTCAAGCTCTTTTGCGTAGTTTATTTCGGTGCTGGGTGCTTCATCCACCTCCTCGGGTGTTTCAAGCGCCTTTTTTACTGCCTTTTCGACTTCTCGGACGGACATTCCGCCGTCCTTTGCCGCTTCGGCTATCATTGTCTGCACTTCCCTGCTCTCAAGTGCGAGCAGTGCGCGGCAATGACCTGCGGAAAGTGAGCCGCTTCTGAGCATTTCCATTATGTTTTCGGGAAGCTCGGTGAGGCGGATGGCATTTGCCACCGCGCTTCGGCTCTTTCCTATCTTTTCTGCGATCTCCTCCTGTGTCATATTCCACACGGTACTGAGCTCGCGGTATGCGAACGCTTCTTCTGCAGCGTTCAGGTCCTTGCGCTGTACGTTTTCAACTATTGCAAGCTGTGCGGTGGTCATATCGTCCGCAACAACGGTTACAACGGGTACCTCGGTAAGCCCTGCAAGCTTTGCGGCGCGGTAACGCCTCTCACCTGCGATTATCTGATAAAAGCCTCCGCCTACTTCCCTGACTACGAGAGGCTGGAGCACGCCGTGAAGCTTTATTGATGCCGCAAGCGCTTCAAGCGCCTCGGGCTCAAAATCCTTACGGGGCTGATCGGCCCTTGCTTCGAGCCGGGAGATCGCAACAGCGGTAACGCCATTGTTATTATCGGTAAAATTGTCGTACAGAATACTGTCCAGACCCTTTCCGAGTCCTGCTTTTTTAGCCATTTCGTTCCTCCTTTGCAACAATTTTTGTGCAAAAACCTTCCTTTATATATATATAGGCTTGTTTGCACGTTAGATCCTTGTAATTAGCTCTTTTGCTGCCTCCATGTATTCTCTTGCACCCTTGCAGTATTTATCGTGGTAATACACGGGCATTCCGAAACCGGGTGCCTCGGTAAGCTTCACGTTTCTCGATATCGGAGTTGCAAACAGCTTGTCCGCATAGAAGCGTTTGAGCTCGCTTACCACCTGCATACTGAGCACGAGTCTGCCGTTATACATCGTAAGAAGTATTCCGGTTATCTCAAGTGCGGGATTATAGAGCTTTTTGATCTTGGATGTGGTGTTCATCAGCATTCCGAGACCTTCAAGCGCATAATATTCGCACTGCATCGGAATAAGAAGCCCGTCAGCGCACGCAAGCGCGTTTACTGTTAGCATTCCGAGGGACGGCGGACAGTCGATTATTATGTAGTCGTAGTCGTCTTTAATTGCTTCTATTGCGTTTTTGAAGCGGTATTCCCTATTTTCCATCTCATAAAGGTCAAATTCGGCGCCTGCAAGGTTAATATTTGAAGGAATTATCCAAATATTCTCGAATTCCGTCTTTAAAACGGCACTTTCGGCGCTTGCAAAGCCGATTAAGACCTCATAAGATGAGTTTTTAATGTTCTTTTTGTTGATACCAAAACCGCTTGTGGCATTTCCCTGCGGGTCGAGGTCACAGATCAGTACCTTTTTTCCGAGCAGACCTAACGAAGCGGTAATGTTGACGGCGCTGGTCGTTTTTCCCACGCCGCCTTTTTGATTGGCAAATGCTATAATTTTGGCCATATTAATTCCCTTTTACGCCATTTTTAGAGATAGAACTATTATACATTATTATTATGCACTTGTCAACGTAATTCCCTGCTATTTTACTATCAGTTTGTGAATTTTATGTGTTTCACGTGAAACACTATCTTGAAGTTTAACGATTTGCTATAATGTTTCACGTGAAACAGTTAAACAGGCAAAGATTGCTAACCGCGTTAACTGTTTATTAACATTCAGTTCTCTTTCGTTTAAAAGTTTTTTGGTAAAATACCAACAAATCTGCAATTTCCTGAATAAATTCATTAATTTGGGGCAAAAATCGAGCAGATCGAAAGGAGGTTGAACAAATATGTTCAAAAATATGTTCAAAACTTTAGTTGTTTGCTGCCTTATAGCTTTTGCGGTCATTCCGCTGAGTAATGTAAGTGCTGCCCAGACGGAGACCGGCGATGTGCCTGTAAGCTTCGAATACGGTTCATCTCGAAGTATGAGTTACGGAAAACTGGTTGATGACACAACTTACTTCCATATTCGCTCTTTTTCGGATGAAAACGGCGCTGTCGAGGTAAGGTGGGATGCAAAAACCGACTCCGCTTACGTAACTTGCTCTGATCTGACTGTTGTCGCGAAAGTAGGCGTGCCTTACATTATCGCAAATGGCAGGGTCATTTACAACGGACGTGCAAATTTTGCTGAAGACGGAAAGCTCTATGTTCCTGCGCGCAGTCTTTGCAAGGCTTTCGGCTTTCAGATAATCTGGAATGCCGAGGACGGAAGTGTTCATGTTATTAACGAAGGAACGCCTATCGAGAATGCTGAAACGTTCTATAATAAGAACGATCTTTACTGGCTCTCGCGCATTATAAGCTGTGAAGCTGGCGGAACCGAGCCGCTTGTAGGGCAAATTGCGGTCGGAAACGTTGTTTTAAACCGCGTTGAGGATGATAACAACCCCGATACGGTATATGACGTTATCTTCGATAGGCGTTACGGAGTGCAGTTCGCGCCCGCGGCAACGCCCAAGATCTATCAGGAGCCCCTCGAAATATCGGTTATAGCCGCAAAGATCTGTCTTGAAGGCTATTCGGTAACCGATGATGCATTATATTTCTATGCTCCAAAGTATACCTATGCCGCGTGGATAGAGGAAAACAGGGAATATCTCTTTACCATCGGCGGCCATAAATTTTTCGCTTAAAGGGGATGTAAAAAAGACCGGACCGTAAAAAAGAGAAAAATGAAAACACAAGGGTTTCAACGTTCTTAAATGATTTATCTAAGGTAAGAAAAACTCAAAAAATGAGTTTTTCTATAGAATTCTCTTTTTTACTACGGGACAAAATCCACCCTCGACGTATAATATACGCCTTACGGGTGGATATTTGCCCGTTCCGGCCATTTTTTCCTATCCCCTTATTTTACATTGATTTAATCCGACTTTTTCTGTTCTTTTTTGTAATATTTATTACAAAAAATATATTGAAATGTTCATAATGTTGTTGTATAATGTAGGTTAAGTTATGATGCGATAGCTGTATCTGTTTTCAGCTTTGCGCATCGTTGCGTACGGCTTTCGATATGTGAAAGACGTTTCATATAGAAAGAAGGTAATATTTTGTCCGACAATAACAGAAAGGGAGGCATCTCCGTTGAGGCGGAGCATATTTTCCCGATTATAAAAAAGTGGCTATATTCCGATAAGGAGATCTTTCTCCGCGAGATCGTTTCCAATGCCGTTGATGCTGAAACAAAGCTCAAAAGGCTTGTGTCGCTTGGCGAGGTTCGTGATATATCCGTAACGGATCTCAGCGTAAAGGTAGAGCTTGATACCGAGCTCAACACCATCACCGTAACCGATAACGGTATCGGTATGACCGCAGACGAGGTCGAAAAATACATATGCTCCATAGCGCTTTCCGGTGCGCTTGATTTTATTAAAGAGTACGAAGGCGAGTCCGCTGACGGAAAGAGCGGAATTATCGGTCATTTCGGTCTCGGCTTTTACAGCGCCTTTATGGTAGCCGACAAGGTCGAGGTATTTACAAAGTCCTATAAGGACGAGCCCGCCGTTTATTGGGTGTGCGACTCAAACGGCAGTTATGAAATGAGCGAAGGCGATAGGGGAGAGCGCGGTACCGAAATCGTTATGCATATCGGCGATGAGGGTAAGGAATACCTCGATAAGAATGCCCTTCGCGCCATCCTTACAAAGTACTGCTCGTTCTTGCCCGTTCCCGTATACTTCGAGGGCGGATGCGAGTGCGGCCACCACCATCACGAGGGTGAGTGCGGCTGCGGGCACGACCACGGGGAAGAGCACGAATGCGAGTGCAAAACTCCGATTAACGACACCTGCCCCCTTTGGCAGAAGAGTGCATCGGAGTGCACCGATGAGGAATACAAGGAGTTCTACCGCAAGGTCTTTAACGACTGGCGCGAGCCCCTGCTTACCGTCCACATCAATGCCGATTACCCCCTCAATTTCAAGGGAATTCTGTTCTTCCCGCGCAGGGAAAACGAATTTGAGAACACCGAGGGTCAGATAAAGCTATACTATAATCAGATGTTCGTTGCGGATAATATCCGCGAGGTCATCCCCGAGCATCTGCTTATGCTCAGAGGCGTGCTTGATTGCCCCGAGCTTCCCCTCAACGTAAGCCGTTCTTATCTCCAGAACAACAACTACGTTAAGAAAATCGCCGCGCACATCACCAAAAAAGTAGCTGATAAGCTCGTTTATATGATGGAAAATCAGCGCGAGAGATATGAAGAGATCTGGCAGGATATCAAGACCTTTGCCGAGTACAGCTCCATGTGCGACCCGAAGTTCTTCGACCGCGCTGAGTCTGCAATGCTTCTTCCGCTTTGCGGCGGCGGCTTCAAGACCGTTGACGAATACCTTGAAACGGCGAAGGAAAAACACGAAAATACGATCTATTACGCAGGCGACGAGCAGATCCAGGCGCAGTACGTTTCTCTCTACCGCAAGCAGGGAATTGAGGTTGCGCTTCTTGACCGCTTTGTGGATACGCAGTATATCCAGATGCTTGAAAATAAGAGAAGCGGCGTTAAGTTCGTCCGTGTTGATGCCGACGTAGCGGGTGCGCTTAAATCCGATGGCGAAAAGAGGGAAGCAAGCGAAGCCCTTACCGCACTCTTTAAGGAAGCAAGCGGAAGCGACAAGCTGAAGATAAGCCTTGAAAATCTCGTTGACAATGCCATTCCCGCGATACTCAACGTCTCCGAGGACAGCCGCAGAATGGACGATATGATGAAGATGTATGCGACCATTAACGGCGGAGAGGAAAGACCCTCCTTTACCGAGGAAACGCTCTGTCTGAACCTCTCAAACGCTCTTGCCGCAAGCCTTGCGGATAAGACGGAATATAGCGAGACCGATAAGCTGGTAGCGCGTCAGCTTTACGCGCTTGCCGCGCTCTCCCAGAGACGGCCCGACGCGAAGGCGCTTGAAGCTTTCCTTTCCGACAGCTATGCGATCCTTAATAAAATTACAGAAAAATAAACATAAAGCCATAGGCTTTGGAGGATAATATGACTAAGACCTATCAAACAAACGGAGTATGCTCCCGCCAGATAGACATCGAGCTTGACGAAAACAATGTGATCACCGCATGCCGCTACACCGGCGGCTGCCACGGCAACACTCAGGGCGTTGCCGCGCTCGTTATCGGTATGACAGCCGAGGATGCGATAAAGCGCCTCTCGGGCATCCGCTGCGGTATGAGAAGCACCTCTTGCCCCGATCAACTTGCGCGTGCTCTTAAGGAGATGCTCGCCGAGTGAATGTGAAAATCATTTCACATAGATTTAATTTATAACTCGTATACTTCAAATAATTTTTCTACGGAGTGAACGCAAAAAATGGAGCAGAATAAGGCTCAACAGAGCTTCGAAAAATGGCTTAACTATGCCGGCATTGACAGCGAAACAAAAGCCGAGCTTGAAGCCATAAAGGATAATGAGACCGAGATAGTCAGCCGTTTTTACGGAAATCTGACCTTCGGTACCGCAGGTCTGCGCGGTGTTATGGCGGCGGGAACCGCAAGAATGAACATCTACACCGTTATGCAGGCGACTCAGGGACTTTGCCACCTTATAATAGGCGAAAATGCCGCTGACCGCGGTGTTGCCATAGCATACGACACCAGAAACAACTCCAAGCTTTACGCGGAGTGCTCGGCAAGAGTGCTTGCCGCTAACG
>JAZQFL010000091.1:0-15517 GCA_045539485.1 Eubacteriales bacterium | reverse complement strand
GGCATTGACACGTTAGTATCATAGTGATATAATGAGGCATTATAAAACTTTTACAATTTTTGTATACGATTTATCGGAGGTACCATGGAAAAGTTAAAGGTTGGCATCGTCGGTGCCACGGGTATGGTCGGCCAGCGTTTTCTTACGCTTCTTGACGATCACCCTTATTTTGAAGTAACCGCTCTTATCGCATCCCCCTCAAGCGCGGGAAAGACTTATGAGGAAGCTCTTAACGGCAGATGGAAGATGACAACTCCCATCCCCGAAAAGGCAAAGAATATGACAGTTATCGATTCTTCCAAGATCGATGAGATAAAGGGACTTGTTGATATGGTATTCTGCGCCGTCAATATGCCCAAGGCAGATACCAAGGCACTTGAGATCGCATACGCACAAGCAGAGATACCCGTTGTATCCAACAACTCCGCAAACAGAGGCGAGGCTGATGTTCCTATGGTAATTCCGGAAATTAACGACGCTCACCTCGAGGTTATCGAAGCGCAGAAAAAGCGCCTCGGCACCAAGCGCGGATTTATCGCAGTTAAGCCCAACTGCTCTATTCAGAGCTATGTTCCCGCACTTACCCCCCTCCTTAAATATAAGCCTACTCAGGTTCTCGCAACCACCTATCAGGCTATCTCCGGCGCAGGCAAGACCTTCAACGAATGGCCCGAGATGATCGACAATGTAATTCCCTACATAGGCGGAGAGGAAGAAAAGAGCGAGCAGGAGCCCCTCAAGATCTGGGGTACCGTTGAAAACGGCGCGGTAGTTAAGGCAAGCACTCCTCTTATCACTACTCAGTGCATCCGCGTTCCCGTTACCGACGGACACACTGCGGCTGTATTCGTTAAGTTCGAAAACAATCCCACAAAGGAAGAGATCCTCGAAGCATGGAACAATTTCGAAGGCAAGCCTCAGCAGCTCGGTCTGCCCAGCGCTCCCGAAAAATTCGTTACCTATTTTGAAGAGGACAACAGACCTCAGGCAAAGCTCGACCGCGACATTTACGGCGGTATGGGCGTTACCGTCGGACGTCTCCGTCCCGACACTATCTTCGACTGGAAGTTTGTAGGTCTTTCCCACAACACTCTCCGCGGTGCCGCAGGCGGTGCAGTTCTTATCGCAGAGCTTCTTTACCGTCTTGGATATTTCGCATATTAATGACAAACAATTATACAAAAAACAGGGCTTGCGTACGCAAACCCTGTTTTTTGTATAATTCACATCTGTTTTCTGATACGTGCCAAGGCTCCCTTTTCAAGGCGCGATACCTGCGCCTGTGATATTCCTATCTCCTCTGCTATCTCCATCTGCGTCTTTCCGCCGTAAAAGCGCATATCTATTATACGCTTTTCCCTATCCGTAAGCTTTTTCATAGCTTCTTTAAGTGCTATCTCCTCAAGCCAGGATTCGTCACCGGAGGTATTATCGCTCAGCTGGTCGATAACATAAATGGAATCCCCTCCGTCGTTGTATACCGATTCGTAAATCGACACCGGCTCTACTATTGCCTCAAGCGCACACGCAACATCCTTTTTATCTTCATTTATCTCTTTTGCTATCTCTTCAACAGTAGGATCGCGCTTCAGCTTGTCAGAAAGTGCTTCCCTTGCCTGTAAAGCTCGGTACGCAAGGTCTCTTAATGACCTGCTTACTCTGATAGAATTATTATCCCTTAGATACCTTCTCACCTCACCGATTATCATCGGCACCGCGTAGGTTGAAAACTTAACGTCAAGCTCTGTATTGAAATTATCGATTGCCTTGATAAGACCGATACATCCCACCTGAAAGAGATCATCCATATTCTCACGTCTGTTTGCAAATCGCTGTATCACACTTAGAACAAGTCTGAGATTGCCGCTTATAAGCTCCTGCCTTGCCTCCTCATCGCCCTCCTTGGTTCTGTTCAGCAGTTCTTTTTTCTCATTGTCAGTAAGATTTTTGAGCTGCGCGGTGTTTACCCCGCATATCTCCACCTTTCCGTAATGCATATCCCGCCTCTGTATAACTTATTTACCAAAAGTATTGCCAAATATTGATGTCGAAATACAATAGCCGCAATACCAAATAATTCAAGTTTAAATATTGACATTTTGTACCGCACAAGGTATAATTCAAATAAATAAACACACTTTAAAAACGGAGTGAATTATGGACGCTCAAAGGATCCAGCGAATATCTAACTGCATTTCGGTTCTTGAAACGATCGAAAAAGCAGGATTCATTTCGCGCAAGCAGATATCCGATGAAACGAACCTCAGTCTTATGACAGTCGGAAAGCTTTGCACTCTTCTTGAAGAATGCGAGCTTATCAGAGAGAAGAAAGAAGACAAAAGCGAAAGCGGAAGAAAAGCCGCAATATGCTCGCTTACTGAAAACTGCCAGCCCTGCGTTCTCAACTGCGCTGACAAAATGTATACTTTTACAGCCAAAGGCCCCGTCGGAGGCACAGATGTTTCTCTTATTCATTCGTCAGCCGACGACATAGGCTACGAGGACAAGCTTTTCCAGTTCTGCGACAGAATGAATGATATGCTTGAACGTATAGATCATATGCCGCCCTCTGCAATGTGTATGGTTACTGACTCTCGCCATGATAACGGGATGCTTATATCGGCTGACGGAAGCCGGGCAGATATCAAACGAATGGCGAAAAAACTTTGCAGAACGGGAAATTACAGCGTTTTTGCACCCGCAGCCGCAGCCGCCGCTTATCTCGAAAGGAACATAACTGAGCCTTCTGTTGCCGCCGTTGTAGGAAAAACTCTCAGCTTTTCAGTTCCGGGTGATTCATTGGTCAGATACTCATCCAATGCAATATACCCGAATGCTTTACGTGCAGACGGAGTATCGCTCGGTGAGAGACTGAAAATGATGGGTACACCCGATAAAGAGAGCGTATACGCTTTTCTTTCCGCGCTTGCCGCATTTTTCCCCGAGCGACGTATCATTCTATTCCCTCTTGCCGAGTCGAACGGAACACTTACATGCGGAGAGCTGTGCCGCTATGCAATTACCGCCGCAGGTATCGAAGACAGGTGCAAGACTTGTGAGGACCCGCTGGGTACTATATCAGAGGGTGCCAAGCTTATGTACATGGCCGAATTGTTGAAAAAACATATTTGATGCATAAAAAACTACTCCGAGGTAAAAATAAAGGGGACGGAAAACCGTTAATTTTTTACCTTTAGGAGATCACCATGAACGATAACCAGAGCTGTGCTTACAACAAGCACATCGAGTGCACCGTGAACCAGTGCCAGTACCATTCCTCTTGCGATAATTACTGCACTCTTGACAAGATCAAGGTTACTACTCATGAGGCTAACCCTACTATGAGCCAGTGTACCGACTGCTCATCCTTTATTGCGAAGGCCTAACCGATAAAACTGACGGGTGCCGCCCAGCGGCACCCGTCAGTTTTATTTTGTGTACAAAAATCCACACTTTTTATATTGCCGTTTCTTTCTTTGTTGTGCTAATATATGCTTAACAAAACACCAGGAGGCAACTATGGAAAACAATGAGAAAAAGTTTGAGACTCTGACAAACCGTCTTTGCAAAGTAGCTGACCCGTGGCTGTTCTATCACAACGGATATTACTATCTTACATACACGGGCTACAAGCGCACCTGCGTAAAGAAAGCAAAAACGCTTACAGAGCTTAAGAACGCAGAACCCACCACCGTATTTCTTCCCGAGGAAGGACATATGTGGTCACTAAACCACTGGTCCCCCGAAATACATTACTATTCCGAAGAGGACTTCGGTGAGGACGCAGGCTGGTACCTGCTTATCGCTCTTGACGACGGTCAAAACATAAACCACCGTATGTACGTGCTCAAATCCCTTAACGGAGAGCCTGACGGTCAGTACGGAAATCCCATAACGGGTGAACCCAACGTCCCCGAAAAGATACGCGGCAAGGACGACCCTACCATTAACGAGGAATGGAGTGTCGGAACCACAGACGTGCGCGTTAACGGAAGCGTGTACTGCATGTGGGTAGGTGAGCGCGGAAGACAGACAGATAACTTCTATCAGTTCATAGCTCTTGCAAAAATGGAAAAGCCTTGGCTGCTTTCCGGCAAGGTCGGAATCATATGCACTCCCACAGAAAAATGGGAGATGGGCGGCGCAGGCCCCACAAAATCCGGCAAAATACTGCCTAAGGTAGTAGAAGGCGCAACTCCCGTATATGCTGATGACGGCAGGCTGTTCCTTATCTATACCGGAAGCGGTTACTGGTCAAAGTATTATGCAATGGGACAGCTTACCTATAAGGGCGGAGACCCTTGCGAGGCAAGCTCTTGGGAGAAAAAGAAGGAGCCCATATTCTCCATGTCAGACGAGATATGCGGATGCGGCCACGCTTCTTACACAAGATCCCCTGCAGGAGACAATATAATCAGTTATCACGCATACATTGGCAATACTACCGAGGGCGGACGCTACTCCTTTGTTGATACCTACAGCATCACCGAGGACGGAGTTGTAATTGGCGACGGAAGCAAGCACCCGCGCCCTGACGGAACGGAGCTTACCTTCGGGCTTTAAATATTCGGCACGGCGGATAAATCCGCCGTGCCTTTGTTTATATGTAATTAGTTATCAAATTTATACAATTTGTTGCTTAAATGTTATTTTACATATTGTAATGTGTGATTAAAAATGGTATAATTATGCTGTTAAATTGCGCACAAAATCTCCACACAGAGAGGAAAGAAGAATGAAACGAGCAGTCTCCTTATTTTTGACGGTATTGATGTTGATTCTATCAATACCCTTCTCCTTTGCCGCGAGTGCGGCCGAGGCCGTTGTGTACGTTCATGCAGACAACGGAAGTGATGACAACAAGGGTACGACCCCCGATTCCCCATTCAAAACTCTTGAGAAAGCAATAACTTCAGTAGCGGAAAGCGGAGGACGCATAGTTCTTACCTCCGATATTTCCCTTGCGGGTTCTGTAAAAGAACAGTATGTTGAACCCAAGCACGCGGGCACTGTAGTGATCACCGCTAAAGACGGAGATAAAGACTACGGCACCGCTCTTAAGCTTCAGGGCGCTATGGTTTATGCGCTTAACGGTCCCACGGAGTTTGAGCATCTCGCCATTAACACCGGAAGCGGAAACACGGTAATTGCCGCCCGCTTCAATCCTCTTGTAATGGGCGAAGGACTTACCATGACCGCGCAGAATCTGTGGCTTGTCGGCGGATACGAATCTCCTGCTAAAAATACAGGTGTAACATCCGACAGCTCCATAACCGTAAGAAGCGGAAAGTACAACCTCATTGTCGGCTTCAGCCGTACAAAGGGAGAGGCTACCCTTACATACACGGGCACCTCTCGCATTACCGTATACGACGGAACCGTAAGCAGTCTTTACGCGGCCTCTCTTTACAACCACTTTTCCGGAAGCACCGAGATAAAGATCTTCGGCGGTAAGGTTTCAAACGTATTCACCGGCGGCGACGGAACCAGAAGACTTAACGGCACAAGCCTTTTTGAGATCCACGGCGGAACGGTCAACAAATTCACTATCAACAATGCCGTAAGCGATACCACCGTGCGTCTTGAAGGCGGCACCGTTTTGATGATAGAAGAAAAGTTCGCCTCCGACGAAATTGCAAAAGCATCCAGCAGTGCGACCAGAACAGTTTACTACAATTCGGCTGCATTTACTGCAGAAAAGATCGAGAAGCTTGTCGGCAAGTTTGCGGACAAGATAGTCGGTAACGGAAGCATATACGTAAAAAGCGGTGCAAACGGCAGCGGCCTTACCGAAGCAGACCCGATAGGTTCGCTTGTACAGGCAGTCGAGAAGATCGCAAGCGGCGGTAACATCATTATAATAGGCGATTTCAACGCAACCGAGTTCATTGAGCCCGCACATATCGGAGTTATCACCTACAGCGCGCACAAGGACGGCGGCGCTCTAATTATGGGAGATAACGGCAATTTCAAGCTGACCGGTCCCTCAAATTTCGCAATACCCACCAAGGGCAGCTACACCTTAAATGCAAACGGATACGAGCTTCGCCTCTCCGAAGGTTATACCACTGACGGCAAGGTTACCGTTGAAGGCACGACCGATCCTCAAAAGAACGTAGCGCTCTTGCTTTACGCAGGAAAGATCGACACCGTCTGTGTTGCAAAAAACGGACAGTACGAAGGATTTACCTCAACCGTTGAGGTTGCGGGCGCCGAGATAGGTACTCTCAAGCTTAACGAAAGCTCTGCTACCGTTTCCTTCACACTTACCGCGGGAAAGATCGGAACTGCCGATTTCACAGGCGCAAAGAACTCCCTCACGCTCAATTTCAGCGGGGGTTCCGTTGATACCGTAAATGCCGGCATAAACGGAGCGCGCCCCGAAGGATCCAAATACACACTCTCTTATGCACCCGGAATTTTTGATGACGCGATATTCGCCTCTATTCTTCCTATCTTCGGTGAAGTATCTAACACCAAAGTAGTATTTGCAAGCGATGAAGGTACGGGTAACGGACTTTCCGCAGGAAACCCCACCACACTTGCTAACGCATTCAAACTCGTAAAAGACGGCGGTGTTATTGTAATTTGCGGTCAAGCTACAATATCCTCCTCTCTTAACAGCGCGGCTAACAGCGCTCCCGTAACCGTTACCTCAGCATGGGACGGCAAGGACTACCGCGAAAGCGGCGCGAAGATCATTCTCGGAAACACATGGGCATTTAACGGAGAGATCACGCTCGAGAATCTCAACGTGATTACAGACAAAAACGCACCCCTCATCCGTTTCAACGCTCATAGCGCGCATATCGGACAAGGCTTCAACGTAACGAAACCCGAAAAATTTACCTCTTACCCCGACCTTATGGCAGGCGAGAGCGGTGAGTTTTCCGATGCTGAATACACACTTACCGTAGACTCCGGTCTTTTCAACCGCATCTTCCTCACAAACAACAAGAGCGGAGCTAACAACAAAGATATTAAGGCAAATCTCGTTTTCAACGGCGGCGAATGCTTTGCTCCCGTATTCGGCTCTTACACCATCGGATTTGAAGGCGACATTAACGTTACCGTCAACGGCGGTATACTCCGCTCGGGCATCTACGGTATCGGTAAGGTAAAGAACTCTTCCTTCTCCGGTAAGCTTACGTATACCCTTAACGGCGGCACGTTCATAGGTAAAATAGCAGCTGCATATTATTCGGATGCAATGCTCAACGGCGATATGTACCTCAACCTCAACGGCGGCACATTTAACGGTGTTACCGATATTATCGGTCCCGATGAGTTCGGCGGCAGAATGACTCCCCACGTTACTGTCGGTAGCGGTGTTGACATCTTCGCAAAGGAAAGCGGCACACATTCCTTCAAAAACCCGATAATCACTGCAGCGGACCCGTGGGTAATTTACAAGGACGGCTACTACTACTTCACAAAAACAGCAGGCTCCTCCATCGGCATTGCAAAGGCAACCAATCTCGGTGACCTTGCAACCGCAGATATGGTAACGGTGTTTGATCCCCCGGACGGTCGCGAATATTCCAAGAACCTCTGGTCCCCCGAGCTTCACTACTACTATCAAGAGGATTTCCCGGACGATCCCGATTTCGTTGAAGGCTGGTACATCCTCATTGCTTGCGATGACGGTAATGGCGGCTTGCACATAATGTACTGCATCAAGGCTCTTACAGACGATCCTCAGGGTCCTTACGGACACCCTCTTACCGGAGAAGTTAACATACCGATCAAAACAACCAGCGATACAGATCCCACGGTTGGTCAGAAGTGGGCGGCAGGACAGACAGATGCACGCATAAACGGCCAGCTTTACTGCCTCTGGGTATCCGAGCAGACAGTACCCAACCACAGATATCAGACTCTTAACATTTCCAAGATGAAGAACCCCTGGACTCTTACAGGCACCACTGCACTGATATGCAAGCCCACCGAATCCTGGGAAAAGGGCGGTGCGACTTATGAGCTGAGTGCCGACGGTAAGATATACCCCGAAGTCGTTGAGGGTATTGCGGTTACGACAGATCCGGACGGAAACACTTACCTCCTTTATGCAGGCTCCGGATACTGGACTCCCTATTACTGCATCGCACAGCTCAAGCTTGTAGGCGATGATCCCACGGTTTACGAAAACTGGTATAAATATCCCGAACCTCTTGTAACCAAGAGCAACGAGCTTTGCGGAACCGGTCACAACTGCTACACCGTTTCCCCCGACGGCAAGACCAACTATATCGTATATCACGCTTACGTAGGAACAACAACTACCGGCGGAAGATATATGATCGCAGAGGAATACACGTATACCGAGAACGGAGTTAAGATAGGTAAGGGCGACGGCAATCCCACTTCCCTTTCCACCGTATACTCCACAAGCGCAAACACCATGCCCCTTATCAAAAAATTCAAGGGCTGGGAAAATGAAATTGTAAACTTTATGTCCATTGCTGAAGCTACAGTAGGCATTGGCGCTGACGTTAACGTAGTTCCCACGCTCGCAAACGGCGAGGCTTACTCCGCAGATGTCCACGGTGCGCTTGAATTCAGCTACAAATCGAAGGACAGCACAAAATTTGTAAGCGGTCTCCCCGCTACCGATGCGGAAGGCGAATACACCGTTCTCGCAAAGCTTGACGGCAAGGACGATTACAGCGGAATGACCTGCACATTCACTCTTAGAATCGACAGCAGCATTCCCGTTGTAACGGACCCCGTTGCAACCGACGACCCCGGTGTTGAGCCCAATCCCGCAACCGACTCATCCGATATTATCATCATAGCTATCGGCGCTGCAGTAATACTTGTATGTGCCGTTGTGGTTATAATCGTACTCAAAAAGAAAGACTAAAGGTAAATTATGAAAAGATCCTTGGCATTTATCATAGCAGTATTAATGACTCTTTCCCTCGTTCCCTATTCCTCAGCGGCATATGCCGCTGAGGAAAGCATCGTCTACGTTGACGGCTCTGCCGGAAACGATTCCTCAGACGGAAAGACCCCCGCAACCGCTTTCAAAACTCTTGAAAAAGCTATAGGCGCTGTTGCAAGCTCGGGAGGAAAAATAGTACTTACATCCAATCTCTCTCTCACGGGCTCTGCCGCTTCTCAGTACGTTGAAGCAAAGCACAATGCAAAAATCATAATCACATCAAACGACGGTGCTAAGAACTACGGAGCTACACTCAACCTCCAAAACGGTATGGTTTATGCACTGAACGGACCGACGGAGTTTGCAGACCTTACCATCAATGCAGGAACAGGCAAAACCGTTATTGCGGCGCGCTTCAACTCACTTATAATGGGCGAGGGTGTTAAAACCACCGCAGCTAATCTGTTCATACTCGGAGGTTATCAGACCCCCGAAGCTACTACACCGGCAAACAAGAGCAGCAACATCACTATTAAGAGCGGTAACTACGACTCTGTTATCGGCTTCAGCCGTGACAGAAAGAGCGCTAACATAACCTATACGGGAACTGCACACATCAATATATACGGCGGTAGTGTAAAAACCGTTTACGGAGCATCTACACTTTACCACTACTCCGGCAGCTGTGACATCAAGGTCTACGGCGGTAAGGTTACAAGCATATATACCGGAGGCGATGCCACAAGAAGACTTGACGGCAAGAGTAATATTGAGATTTACGGCGGAACCGTATCCGCACTGAATATCAATAATGCAATAGGTGACACTACCGTGCTTCTTGACGGAGGAACCCTTAACAAGATAACCGAAAGCATTTATCAGAATAATTCTACTATCACGGAGCTTGCGAGTGCCGCAAAGCGCCATCTCACTTATAACTCCGTTGCATATACTGCCGACCAGATAACCAAAATGTCGGGCAATATATTTGACAGCGTAAACGTATACGGCCACGTCTACGTAAAACAGGGCGCAAACGGCAACGGAAAATCCGAAAGCACTCCCATCGGCTCTCTCGATGCTGCTATCAAGCTTGTGGCAAGCGGAGGCGAGGTAGAAATACTCGGCGGATTCAGTATCACCGACTTTACCGAGCCTGCACACGACGGTAACGTTAAGATCGTATCCGATAATGGCAGCCTTAATATAAACGGAACATATAATCTTTCCGGCCCCACAGCATTGGCTCTTCCCACAAGCGGAGATTATACAGTCAACGCCAACGGCCTCGCATTCAGAACCGAGGACGGCTTCACCACCTCAGGCGAGGTTACAGTATTCGGAGCAGATAACAAAAACAGCGACGCGTCTATTTTCATCGGCGCGGGAAATATTAAGACCGTGTATGCTTCCAAAGACGGACAGAACGCAGGAAAGACCGCCGTTATTGACATAAGCGGAGGAAAAGTAGAAACCTTCGCACCTTGTATGGACGGCACTCCGTTAGGAAACATCTCCCTTTTCGTTAACGGCGGTGAGATCGAAAAGGTCTCCTTTGACAACTGCCGCGGTGCTCTTACGCTTGTTGCGCAAACAGGAAAGATAGGCACCATACAAGCACAGAACGCAGAAAAGCGTCCCGACAGTTCCCTTACATTTGACGCTAACGTATTTGACTCGAAGATATTTGAACCGTTCCTTGCGGTATCCTCCGCTAAGGACTTCAATAAAACCGTATACACTAAGGACGGCGCAACGGGCAAGGGACTTTCCGCAAGCGACCCCGCAAGCATTTCAGACGCTTTTGAAGCGCTTGCTTCAACGGGCGGAACCGTTATTGTTTGCGGCACGTTGACGATAAGCCGCGAAACCAATCTCCCTCAGACAAAGGGAGATATCGTGCTTACCTCCCTTGACGGTAACACAGACTACCGCACAAGCGGAGCGCACATCCTGCTCGGCGGAAATATTTCCTTCAACGGCAACGTAACGATACGCGATATCAACATTACCGTTGATTCGGATTCCGCAACGCTGAAATTTAATGCGCACAATGCAGTAATCGGTGAGAATGTCGTTATGTCCATGCCCGCCGCCTACTCGAAATACCCCAGCATAATCGCGGGTAAAACTGCATCATTTAACGGCACGTATTCTCTTACCGTAAAATCCGGAAAGTTCAACGAGCTTTATCTCGGTAACATTTCCACAAGCGCGAAGATCTCAAACGCAAATGCTTCTCTTACGATCGACGGCGGTGACTTCTACGGATCCGTCTATTCCGTTGGGCTTGCTTCTTTCAGCGGCAATGTAACCGTTACAATCAACGGCGGTACTCTCCATGCAGGACTTTACGGATGCGGAAAGAACGAGGATACCACCTATAACGGTGACATGAAGTATGTGCTCAACGGCGGCAAGATAATCGGCAAGATAGCACCCGCGTACTACACCTCGGCAATGCTCAACGGCAATATGTACCTTGAGCTCAACGGCGGCGAATTCAGCTCTGTAACCGATATTCTCGGCCCCGATGAATTCAAGGGCAGAATGAAGCCCCATATTACCGTCGGAAGCGGTGTTGACATCTTTGCAAAAGAGGAAGGCACTGCATCTTATCAAAACCCCGTTGCCCCTGCAGGCGACCCTTGGGTAACCTACAGAGACGGTTATTACTACTTTACCCGCACCTCGGGCAGCAGCATCGGTGTTGCAAAAGCAACCAACCTTGGCGACCTTGCACACGCCCCCCTTGTTACTGTATTCAAGCCTGCAAGCGGACAGATGTATTCAAAGAACCTTTGGTCGCCCGAGCTCCACTACTTCTCTGCCGATGATTTCGACAGTGATGCATTTACCCCCGATATGGCAGGCTGGTACCTGCTTGTAGCGTGCGATGACGGAGATAATGCAAACCACAGAATGTACGTGCTTAAGGCGCTTACGGACGATCCTCAGGGCGCTTACGGACACCCCGAGACAAAACAGGTAAATGTCCCTGCGAAGATAGTAAGCGACACGGACGAGACAGTAAACAGCGTATGGACCATCGGCCAGACCTTTGCGATTATTAAAGACGAGCTCTACTGCTTCTGGGTCTCCGAAACGTACGAGCCCAACCGCAGATACCAGACCCTGCACATATCCAAGATGAAAACACCTTGGATCGCAACAGGAAAGACAGCAGTTATCTGCGAGCCTACAGAGCCTTGGGAAAAGAAGGGTGCCACATATTCTGCGGGATCGGACGGCAAGATGTATCCTGAGGTAGTTGAAGGCATTGCAATAGTAACAGGTCCTAACGGCGAGGTGTTCATGCTTTACTGCGGATCCGGTTACTGGACAACCGACTACTGCCTCGGTCAGCTGAAGCTTGTTGGCGAGGATCCGATAAGTTACGACAGCTGGTACAAATACCCTACACCCATACTTAATAAGAACGTAGAAATGAACGGCACTGGACATTGCTGTTACACAACGTCCCCCGACGGAAGCATTAATTACATTATCTATCACGCTTATATGGGCACATCCAATAAGGGTGACAGATATATGATAGCTGAAGAATATACCGTAACGTCGGACGGCGTTAAGATAGGCGAAGGCACAGGAAAGCCCGCTCCTCTAGCAACTGTATTCGAAGCGGCGGTAAACCCAATGCCCATCATCAAGAAGCTGAAAGGCTTCGATACCGGTTCCGAGGACTTCATGAAGTTTGATGATCTCACAGTTGGTATCGGTTCAACCGTTGCCCCCGTTCCCTCTTTTTCAAACGGAGAAGCTTACAGCTCCGAAAAATTCGGCACTATTGAGTTTAAGTATAAAGTAAAGGGCGAACCCGGCGCATACACCTACGGACTCCCCACCGCAGAAAATCAGGCAACATACACTGTTGTAGCAACCCTCAGAGGCAACGACAGCTACAGCGGTATATCCGCCGACTTCACTATCACCGTAGATCCCAATGCTCCGGTCGTTACCGATACTCCCGTAACCGAAGCTCCCTCTACCGATGTCCCCGGAACTACCCCCGGTTCAAGCTCCGATAATACCGTTATCATCATAATCGCAATTGCGGTCATCGCGGTCGGCGGTATTGCAATCGTGCTTCTTCTCACTAAGAAGAAGACCAAGTAGTCAAGACCACCAGTTGAACTGGTGGCTTGCAAAGCCCCTAAAAGGGGCTAATACGGACGTAGCCCCTATAAGGGGCGCAGAAGTTTGACACCGCATTACCATTACAGGCAGCCGCTCACGTGCGGCTGTCTTTTTTTAGCCTACTTATTCTTAGCACCCGTAAACGGGTCGGTGTATTCCTTTATGCTCGTTTGGTCCTTTGGTCCGCGGCAAAATCTTCTTCCAATTGATTTCTTATATACTCCGCTATTATCTTCTTATTTCTTCCCACAGTATCTACATAATAGCCGCGCCACCAAAAGTTCCTTGATCCATACTTATATTTTAAATTTGCATGTCGATCAAAGATCATTAAACTACTTTTCCCCTTGAGATATCCCATAAATTGTGCTACACTTATATACGGCGGGATACTCACTAACATATGGATATGGTCTGGGCATGCCTCTGCCTCGATTATTTCTGCGCCTTTTTGTTCACACAATTTGCGCAGTATTTCTCCTATATCCTTTTTCAATGTTCCGTATATTCCTTTCCTTCGGTACTTCGGGGCAAATACTATATGATACTGACTTCTGTATTTGCTATGTGCTGTGCTCTTTATCTCGCTACTTTCTTTTTTCATCAATTATTCCTCCTTGTATTTTGGTAATGCGGTCGCCAAACCACTACCATTATACTTGGGGGTTTAATTGTTTTCAATCTCTTTGGGGCTTGCTTCCAGCTCGCCCGTTTTCTTTTACTAAAGCTCTTTACTGCTCCCCCGGTAGAACCGGGGGTTTATTTTGACTACAAAAATAATGAACAAAAACCGCCAATGGCGGTTTTTGTTTTTTAACGCGGGCGCATAAACCAAATTTAATCTTGTAAATCTATCTCGGATATTGTATTATATTATTATATTGACGAAACCAAACCAAAGGAGAAAATATATGAAGCTTCTTATTGCATCCGATATTCACGGCTCATCTAAATGCTGTGCCGCGCTTATGGAAAGAATAAATGAAGAAAAGCCAGACAAAATAATTCTGCTGGGCGACCTTTTATATCACGGACCGAGAAACGCTCTGCCGGGAGAATACGACACCTCAAAGGTCATGGAGATGCTCAACTCTATCTCCCCCGCGCCCGTATGCGTGAGAGGAAACTGCGACAGCGAGGTGGACCAGATGGTGCTTCACTTCCCTATGCGCGCATCCTCGGGCACAGTTCTGCTTGAAAACGGCACCACCGTATACCTTACGCACGGACATCTGCTTGATTCCATACTTGCTGTGGCATCCATGGAAAAGGAAAAGGTATGCGTGCTTTACGGACACACCCACGTGCCCGAATGCACCGAGGACGGAAACATCGTGCTGATGAATCCGGGCTCTGTTTCCATCCCGAAGGCGGGCTCTGACCATTCGTTTATGACCTATGAAAACGGAGTTTTCGAATGGAAGGGCGTATTTGACGGCCTGATGTACAGAAGATATGAGCTTTGATATGGAAAACACGAAAAAACTGCTTATCGACACCGATATAGGCGATGCGCCCGACGATGCCTTTGCCATCTATATGGCAATGCGCTTGAATGCGGAAATCGTGGGAATAACTACCGTTTTTCGCGACACAAAGAAGCGCGCCGAAACCGTACGCGAGCTTCTTTGTGCCTACGGAGAAGGATACGAAAACGTGCCCGTAGTTGCGGGCGCGGGAGATACGGAAACGGACGATGCCGCAGATTTTATAATAGACGCCTGCAAAAAATACGGCAAGGAGCTTACCGTTGTTGCCATAGGTCCCTTTACCAACATTGCGCGCGCAATAAAAAAGGATCCCGCCGCACTCGGCCTTGCCGACAGAGTGGTAATTATGGGCGGTGCGTACTTCAGGCAGTATGCGGACTGGAACGTAATGTGCGACGCGGAAAGCGCCGCCGTTATGTTTGACGCGCTTGATAATTTGGAGTGCATCGGTGCCGATGTTACGCATATGCTTGACATAGGCAGGCACAACGCGGACATCATAGAGAGCCGCGCAGAGGAGAAAGGCGCGAGAGGTCTTGTAGCCTCGCTTTACTCCGCGTGGCGCAAGAAAAACCCCGACGATAACACCGTGCTTCACGACCCGCTTGCGGTATATTGCGCCCTTTACCCCAATGCGTGCGGTATGTGCGACGCGCATATTGCCGTTATAACAGAGGGCTTTGGGCGCGGCATCACGCTTAACACGGAATCGTACAGAAAGGCGTATATGAATCCCGCCTTTGAAGGACGCGACACCGAACGCAAGGTGCTTGTTGCATGTGCTGTAAGCTCAAAGGCGTTTATATCGGTTTTTATGAGGCTTTTTAATAATTAATAAATCCGAAGAGAGGTAATTAATATGGGATTTCTTACAGGTAAAACAGTAATTATCACGGGCGGCGGACGCGCCGAGCCCTTAAAGGACGGCTCCGCAGGCTCTATCGGCTACGGCATTGCCATTGCATACGCAAAGGAAGGCGCTAAC
>JAZQFL010000090.1:0-3095 GCA_045539485.1 Eubacteriales bacterium | reverse complement strand
GAGGCGCTTCTTACCCCCACCAGGATCTACGTTAAGTCCATTCTCGCTCTTATCGAGAAGGTGGCTGTTAAGGGAATCTCCCACATCACCGGCGGCGGATTCTACGAGAACATTCCGAGAAGCATTCCCGACGGACTCGGCGCAAAGATAGACAAGTCCGCAGTGCGCGTTCTTCCCATCTTTGATATCATCGCAAAGACCGGAAACATCCCCGAAAGAGATATGTATAACACCTACAATATGGGCGTTGGTATGAGCGTTGTTGTAAATAAGGAAGACGTTGATACCGCGCTTGAGATACTCAGATCCCACGGCGAGGATGCTTACGTTATCGGCGAGATCGTTGAGTCTGAGGAGAAGATCGAGATATGCTGAGAAAACTCACAGACGGCCTGCTTGCGGGCTTTATGGTATCTATCGGCGGCGGAGTTTTTCTTGGATGCGAGAACAAGTACGTCGGCGCCGTTATGTTCTGTATCGCACTCGTTTGCATCTGCAACGATGGATATTCGCTTTTCACCGGTAAAGTCGGGTACATAGTCGAAAGTCACAAAAAAGAGGATTTTTCCGTTCTTCTGTTAGGCCTTCTCGGTAACGCGATAGCAACCTGCTTTATCGGTATGGCGCTCGCTTATGCGGTTCCCGGTTTCGGCGAAAAGGCACTTTCCATGTGCACCGCAAAGCTCGGTCAGGATTTCTTTCAGACCCTAATCCGCGCTATCTTCTGCGGAATATTGATGTATTTGGCTGTATGCCTCTTTAAAGAGCATAAGACCCCCCTCGGAATCTTCTTCTGTGTTCCCGTATTCATTTTGAGCGGATACGAGCACTCTATTGCAAATATGTTCTATTTTGGTGCATCCGGTATCGTAAGCTTCGAGGCTTTTGCGTATATCTGGACGGTAATTCTCGGCAACTCCATCGGCGGAATGCTTTTCCCCATATTAAAGCTTCCGAGAAAGCTTGGTAACAAATGAAAAAATCAAAAATAGCAGTTCTCGTTTCGGGCGGCGGAACAAATCTGCAGGCACTTATAGATGCACAGCATAGAGGTGGGCTCGGAAACGGAGAAATAGCTCTCGTTCTTTCCTCAAAGCCCGACGTTTACGCGCTTGAAAGAGCAAAGAACAACGGCATTCCCTCCGTTGTTGTTGCGCGTAAGGAGTATTCCGACATAGCGGAGTATTCGAGGGCGCTTACCGATACTCTCGTTAATGCAAATATCGACCTTGTCGTCCTTGCGGGCTTCCTTACCATAATCGACGAGCAGGTATATAATGCATTTACCAATAAGATCTTAAACGTTCATCCCGCGCTTATCCCTTCCTTCTGCGGCAAGGGCTTTTACGGACTTCACGTACACGAGGCGGCGCTTGAAAAGGGCGTAAAGCTTTCGGGTGCGACCGTGCACATCGTTACCCCCGAGTGCGATGCCGGCCCCATAGTTTTGCAAAAGGCTGTTGAGGTAAAGCAGGATGACACGCCCGAGACCCTCCAGAGAAGAATTATGGAGGAGGCCGAGTGGAAGATACTTCCCGAGGCAGTAAGGCTGTTCTGCGACGGCCTTATCACAGTTGATAATAACAAGGTATACATAAAAGGAGAATAAGATGAAGATCTCAACCATTGCAGAAGAGCTTAACTCTCTCGCTTACCACGGCCGCGGTATTATCATCGGCAAGAGCGCTGATGCAAAGAAGGCAGTTACCGCGTATTTCATAATGGGCAGAAGCGAAAACAGCCGTAACCGCGTTTTCGTTGCCGAGGGCGATGCTATGCGTACCAAGGCGTTCGATGAGTCCAAGATGACCGACCCTCACCTTATAATCTATTATCCCGTTCGCGTGCTCGGTAACAAGACCATCGTTACCAACGGCGATCAGACCGATACCATTTACGATCTTATGGATAAGCAGATGACCTTTGAGCAGGCTCTTCGTACAAGGGAATTCGAGGACGATAAGCCCAACTTCACTCCCCGTATCTCCGGTATCATCCATAACGAGAACGGCGATATGAACTACGCTATGTCCATTCTTAAGAGCGCAGAGGGTGACGACAGCTCCTGCGAGCGCTTCACTTATGCTTACTCCAACCCCGTTGCAGGCAAGGCAAAGTTCATCCATACCTATAACGGCGACGGAAATCCGCTTCCTTCCTATGAGGGCGAGCCCAAGACCCTTATCCTTCCCGACGTGGAGATAGACGAGCTTACCGATCTTATCTGGACCAATCTCAATGCAGATAACAAGGTATCCCTTTTTGTACGTTATATCGATCTCGCAACAGGCGAGACCGAAACCAGAATCGTAAATAAGAACGCTTGAGGTGAATAGAAATGAAAGAATTCGAACTGAAATACGGCTGTAACCCCAATCAGAAGCCTTCCAAGATATATATGCACGACGGAAGCGATCTCCCCATTGAGATCCTTTGCGGCAGACCCGGATACATCAACTTCCTTGATGCATTCAACTCCTGGCAGCTTGTTAAGGAGCTTAAGGAGGCTCTCGGCCTTCCCGCAGTTACCTCCTTCAAGCACGTAAGCCCCACCTCCGCTGCTGTAGGTATTCCGCTTTCCGATAAGCTGAAGAAGGCTTGCTTCGTTGACGATATCGAGGGTCTTGACGAATCCCCCCTTGCTTGCGCTTATGCAAGAGCAAGAGGAACCGACCGTATGTGCTCCTTTGGTGACTGGGGAGCTCTCTCCGACGTTTGCGACGTTACCACCGCCCTTCTTATCAAGCGCGAGGTAAGCGACGGAGTTATCGCCCCCGGCTACGAGCCCGAGGCACTTGAGATCCTCAAGTCCAAGAGAAAGGGCAACTACAATATCGTTAAGATAGACCCCAACTACGTTCCCGCCGAGGCAGAGCATAAGCAGGTATACGGCATTACCTTTGAGCAGGGAAGAAACAACTTCAAGATCGACCGCGAGCTTCTTTCTAACGTTGTTACCGCAAACAAGGAGCTCCCCGAGAGCGCAATAAGAGACCTTATCATCGCTCTTATCACCCTCAAGTACACTCAGTCCAACTCCGTTTGCTACGCAGTAGACGGTCAGGCTATCGGTGTAGGCGCAGGTCAGCAGTACA
>JAZQFL010000089.1:0-2937 GCA_045539485.1 Eubacteriales bacterium | reverse complement strand
CGCTTGCCGTAAAAGCACCCACAAGCACCGCGCCGTCTATAAGGCGCGTGAACATATAAAGCATTACGCCGAAGTAGATAACGTTACCGAGCACGCTGTTAAAGAGTCCGTACAGCAGAAAATACTTTTTGCCGTATTTACGCGCACATTTTACCAGCTCCTCGGTATTTTCATCCATTTCGTCCATAACGAGATCGTGTGCACGGCTGATGCGGAGCTCCTTTGCGTAATCCGCGAGGTGGTAAACGCGGTTTATGTAATTGCGCTTACGCCACATCGGCTTCTGTTCCTTTTCCGCCTCGTAGCCTATCTTGTTTGCATACTGATTAATGAAGATAGACAAAACCGCATTTATGATAAGAACGATGGAAACCTTGTAATCTATTGAGAAAATAAGGGTAATGAGAGTCATTCCCGCAACGATGCGGTTGATAAGCTTGCCGATATCGCCGATTATCTCCGCAGATCGGGTCGCGCTTTCGTCCATCGCCCAAACGAAATCATTGTAAAAGGCGGGGTCATCATAACACGCAACGTCAAGCGAGTGCGCCTTTTCAAAAAGCTCGCTGTGTAATTTCAGATGCAGCTTTTGCTTAACAAGGGGATTATAGTACTGCCAATACCAAGCATCCACCGCGTACGCAAACAGATAGAATGCCGCCATATACAGCACTATCGCCGCGCATTCGGAAAACGGCACACCCATATCCAGCGCATCAAAAAGCTTTACGGTGAATACCGAGTACACGGAGTTGATAAGTCCCCAGACTATTCCCTCAAGTATCATAGTAAAGAAATACTCGGGTGTAAGGCGCGCGACCTTAATTACCATCCGCAGATTGTTTTTAACAACTCTGCCGAGAGACTGGCGGGGAGCTTTGTTTTTTACGTCTTTTTTCATTTTACCGCCACCTCCCCTCCTACGTAGCTTTCCGCCTGCAGGCGGAACATCTCCGCATATTTTCCGTTTTTAGCCATCAGCTCCGCGTGAGTTCCGCACTCAATTATACTGCCGTTATCCATAAGGTATATCTTATCCGCATCCACAGCGGAGGAAAGACGGTGGGATATAAATACAACGCTTCTGCCCTCTGCGGCGCGCATCATATTTTCAAACATCTTATGCTCGGCAATGGGGTCAAGCGCGCTTGAGGGCTCGTCAAGCACCGCAAAGGGTGTGTTCTCCGCAAACACGCGCGCAAGGCTGACCTTCTGCTGTTCGCCTATGGAGAGGTTAGCGCCGTTTTCGTCAAACTCGCGTGTGAGGGTGGTATCTATTCCCTTTTCAAGAGTTGCTATCTTATCGTAAGCACCGCTTTCTTTGAGCGCATATTCCGCAAGCTCCCTATCGCCCTCGCGGCTGCGGCGCAGAAATACGTTCTCTACCACGGACATGGAGAATATCTTGAAATCCTGAAAAACACAGCTGAAGCTCTCGCGGTAGGAATCGAGGTCTATCTCTCTTATATCCGTACCGCCGAGGGTAATTTTACCCTCATTTACGTCGTAAAGGCGCAAAAGCAGCTTTACTAGCGTTGTTTTACCCGAGCCGTTCTGACCTACAAGCGCGATATGCTCGCCCTGCTTCAGGGTAAAGGACACGTTTTTAAGCGTGTCGCTCTCCGCGCCCTCGTAGCGGAAGGAGACGTTTTCAAAGCAGATGTCCCCGCGCTCCGCTTTCGGTGCGTCCTCAGGCGAGGTGAGCTTGATCTCATAATCGAGGAAGTTACGCACGTCCTCCATAAACAGCGAATGCTCGCCGAAATCGGCAAAGGTCTGCACCGCGTTGCTGAGGCAGTAGGAAATAGTGCCGATAGAGCCGAGGATAACGATACAGTCGCCGACTGTCATAGTGCCTCTCGCAACGGTAGACCAAACCGCATACAGCATCGCGCCCATAACGCAGATGACCTCAAGACCTATCGACTGCAGGTATTTGGCGAGCGCACGCTTCAAGCCGTGGCGCCTTAACATTGCTCTGAAATCATAATAGGTTGCCTTTAGCTCGTCAAGCATACGCAGGTACATATTGCCCATACGCATCTCCTTGGAGTATTCTCCGAGGTAGAAGGTACGGCGCACGTACTTTATACGGCGGTCGATCGGCTTTCTTTCCACCGCAATATTGTGGTTAAGCTTATTGATCCAACGGCGCAGGAATCCGAGAAGCAGAGGAAAAACTCCAAAGGGGATGAGCCACGGGTCGATAAAGAACAGAAGGAATGAGTTGCACGCAAGGGTGATAAGTCTCCATATAAGATCGTCAAGCGTTTGCATGACCTTGCGCGTGCGGTTGTACGCTTCGTCCATCGCCTTAACGTACTTATCGTAAAACGCGGGGGTCTCATAGCACGCAAGCTCCACGGACTGCGCTTTGTTAAAAAGCTTTTTCTGTATCTTTGCGCCTATTTGCTGATACATACCGGCATTAACAACGTTCCAAAAATAATTGGAAATAATATTTACCGTCATCTGCACGGCACCGACGATAAGCATATATGTAATAATCTTTTCGGGAGACGTGTTCTTTTCCACACCGTTTACTATCATACGGATAAGATACGTACCCGTAAGAAAATCGAGCGGCGCGTAGATAAACGTCATCAGATAGTAGCCCACGAAATATACGTGAGATGCCTCCCATATCTGCCGCAAAGCGAACACAAGGTTGGATACCGTGCGCTTGAAGGGCAGTTTTTTCTTTTTCTCTTGCTTTTTAGTCTTTTCTGCCAAAATACGTCCCTTTCCGTCACATTCGGTTCTGTTATTAAAATTTTACCACGCACACAACACTCGGTCAAGTGAAAGATGGTTGATTTACGTAACCTTGTGGTTGAGTTACGCGCTCACTGTATTAGTTGCAGAAAAATCGTTTTGATTCGCAAAAAAGAAAAAGCCTTCCCCTTCGAGGGGAAGGTGGCGCCGTAGGCGACGGAT
>JAZQFL010000088.1:0-3783 GCA_045539485.1 Eubacteriales bacterium | reverse complement strand
GCCTCCGACTTATAAGGGCTACGGTAACGGTATGATCTGCGAGATATTCTCCTCCATACTCAGCCTTGGTACCACCTCCAACTACTGCATGAAGGGCAGAAGCGGAATCTGCCACTTCTTTGCCGCAATCGATCCCAAGATCTTCGGCGATCCCGCTGAGATCAAGGAGCACCTCTCCACCTACCTCCGCGAGCTCCGTGAGAGCCCCAAGGCAGACGGCCACGACCGCATCTACACCCACGGCGAGAAGGAGATCTTCGCTACCGAGGACAGAAAGCAGAACGGCGTACCCGTAAACGAGAACACCGTTGTTGAGATGATCAACTTTGCTAAGTTCGTTGGAATCGACCCCAAGGAGTACTTCGGCGATTTCAAGGTTGGCGAAAGCAATATGTTCAGCCAGAACTATTAATCATAAAAAGACATAAAAAACAGAGGCTTCGTGCCTCTGTTTTTTTGTTCCTGACGTTGTGCATCTCCGGCAAAAAAAGATATAAACTCCCCGTTACGCTCATATAATGTAAAAAACATTATTGGAGAAGAATATGGAAACATATGGGGGAGAATTTTACGTAACCGATACTCCTGCAAGATCATCGGCCGCAAGGATGGTGAAACCGGAAAACGAAGAAAAAACAAAAAGACTTATTCCCCCGCGGCTTGACGGGTGGCTTGCGGCATTTGTTTGCACCGCAATGCTTGGGGTGTCTTTTCTTTGCGCTTCTCCCGTATTTTCAATTGGCGGCGGCATTAACGGTGCGGTATCGGCTGTCGGGAGATTTATTACCGAGCGCTCGCCCGTTTCGGAATTATTTGAAGCGGCGGCGGTAAACGCGGAGCCCGAGGATAGTGCCGTTCTGACCGACATACCCATAATAAGCTATCTCTCCCGTTCAAGCGCAGAGGATTATATTGCCTCTCCGCCTGCCGTTTCTGCCGATTTTTGCGGCATCATGCCCGCAAACGGCGATATTATTTCCGATTTTTCGTACCGCGATAATCCCCTTTTCGGCAACGGCGAGAACGGTATGTGGGAGTTCCACAAGGGAATCGACATCCCCCTTGCCGAGGGAAGCGAGGTGCGTGCGTTTGCGGACGGCACGGTCAAAGAGGCGGGAGAGAGTCCAAGCTACGGAATATATATGGTAATTACCCACGCGGACGGCTTTGAGAGCGTTTATGCCCACTTAAGCGAAGCACGGCGCGGAGTGGGTGCTGTTGTAAAGCAGGGCGAGGTGATCGCCTACAGCGGAAAAACGGGCAGGGTAACCGGCCCGCATCTGCATTTTGAACTGCACCGCGACGGGGTACCCGTTGACCCCGAGGATTATATCAAGTGAAGCGCTCAAAAAAGGCATTCTCCGTTGCCTCTGCCGCTGTTCTGTTGTTGTTTTGGTGTGTCTTGATTGCAAGCGAACCGCCTAAAGCGGTGTTTTCGCTCCTCACAGCAGTGCTTTTGCACGAGGCGGGACACCTTATCGCCATTAAGGCGGCTCGCTTGCCGCTGCGGGGATTGCTGTTTCTGCCATTCGGCGCAATACTCGATACGGGCGCGCGGCTATGCTCATACTTAACGGAATGCGTTATCTACCTTGCGGGTCCCATGGCAAGCTTTGCGGGGGCGGCTGCCGCGGTGTTCGGCGCCGATGCGGAAAAAATGAACGTGGCATTTTATATTTGCGTGCTCTCATTGGGGCTTGGATGCTTCAATCTTTTGCCTCTGCCGGGGCTTGACGGAGCGGGCGCTCTGAGATCACTCCTATACTATCTTCTGCCCGATATGTATGCGGCGGAAAGGGCGGCAAGGGTGGTTGAGGCGGTTTTTGCGGGGCTGTTTTGGCTTGCCGCGGGTACGCTTTGGCTTGCCTTTGATATTGCCGCATACCCCTTACTTTTGTCGGTGTTTTTTCTCATAAGGCTTTTTTGCGGATAACGGAGGATAACGGAGCATTTCGGAGGATTTCGGAGGATTACCGAAAATAATCGGCAAAAATGGGATTTTCCAAAGGTTTTTCCCGAATTATTTTAAAAAACAAAAGAAATTGCAAATACATATTGCATTTCATCTCATACAATGATAGAATATGGCTTAGAATGCCCGTAGTAGTAGCAAGGGCGGATATTATCCGCCCGCAGATAAGAGATAAAAGAGAATAGAAAAGGAAGAAAACCGCCAAAGCGGTTTTCAAAAAGCGGGAGGAGCAAGCCCCTCCCCTACCACTCTTCATTTTTCACTCTTCACTTGCGCACGCGCGCGCCTATGTGGCTTTCCGTCGCTTTTAGCGATGTTCTTTTCGGAAGGATAAAAGCCCGAGGCGGGCGGTCTGAGATGGAAAGATTTATTGAAATCAAAGGAATATCAAAAACATTTGACGGAGAAAAGGTACTTGATAATATCGACCTTGTGATCCATGACAAGGAGTTTATCACCCTGCTCGGTCCTTCGGGCTGCGGTAAGACTACCACCCTCCGTATTATCGGCGGCTTTATTACACCCGATGAGGGTGAGCTGCTTTTTGACGGCGTGCGTATGAACGACACGCCCCCCTATAAGCGCCCCGTAAACACTGTTTTCCAGCGTTACGCGCTCTTCCCCCACCTCAACGTTTTCGAGAACGTTGCTTTTGCTTTGCGCATCAACAAGGTGCCCGAAAAAGAGGTCAAGGAACGCGTTGCGGAGATGCTCAAGCTCGTGCATCTGGAAAACTTTGCGGACAGAGGAGTTGAGCGCCTTTCGGGCGGTCAGCAGCAGCGCGTTGCCATTGCGCGTGCGCTTATCAGCAAGCCTAAGTGTCTGCTTCTTGACGAACCGCTTGCCGCGCTTGACCTTAAACTGCGCAAGGACATGCAGAACGAACTCAAAAACCTGCAGAAGGCAACGGGAATTACCTTTATCTACGTTACCCACGATCAGGAGGAGGCACTTTCGATGTCCGATACCGTCGTAGTTATGGCGGACGGACGCATCCAGCAGATAGGCAGTCCTCAGGATATCTATAACGAGCCCGAAAACGCATTTGTTGCAGACTTTATCGGCGAAAGCAACATCGTTGACGGCGTGATGCTGGAGGACTACAAGGTGCGTTTCTCCGGCGCTACCTTCAACTGCCTTGATAAGGGCTTTGAAAAGAACGAGGCAATAGACGTAGTAGTCCGCCCCGAGGACGTTGACGTGGTTGAAAGCGATAAGGGTATGCTCAAGGGTACCGTTACCTCCGTTACCTTCAAGGGCGTGCATTACGAGATAATCGTGGATATCGGCGGCTTCAAGTGGATGATCCAGACTACCGACTTTGTTGCCGAGGGCGCAAACATCGGCCTCTACATCGAGCCCGATGCCATCCATATAATGAAGAAGTCCGAATATTCGGGCAAATTCGGCGATTACAGCACCTTCAGCGACGAGATCGAGGAGCTTGACGTTCTCCCCGAAGAGGAGGATGAAGAGTGAGCGCCCGTAAGGCGGTAAAGACCGCCGACGTAAGCGAAGCGCGCCCCCGTGCCTCCCTCGGAACCACGCTTCTGAACGCGCCGTACGTTCTGTGGTCGATACTTTTTATCATTATTCCGCTTGTGCTCGTTGCATTCTATGCGTTCACGGAAACGGTGAACTATTATGACGTGCGCTTCACAGCGGGCGGAGAGACTTACGCGTATGAGATAGCAAGCGTTGAGGGAGACAGCACCATCACGCTTGACAAGGCAAAGGAAAAGGCGCTCGCCCTTGCGGGTGTGGACGCGGATGCGGCGGAATTTACCGTTGCAACGCTGAAAAACCGTATG
>JAZQFL010000087.1:0-4567 GCA_045539485.1 Eubacteriales bacterium | reverse complement strand
GGAGCAAAGCACCGCCCCAAGGCAAAACCGCAGTAATCGGAAAGATAGCGGATTCATTTTGTTGATTGCTTCAATGGTATTTTTCATATTCACCTCCCATTATTATTTTATCAAAAACAAACATATCTGTCATCAATCAGATCTTGGCGCATCTTGCAAATAATGCCTTGATAAACCGCTTTGCGTGTGATAGAATAAACGAAGAATAATTTTGAAGGACAAAAAGCACAATGGAACAGAAAAAAGTGGACAGAATTAACGAGCTTGCCAAAAAGGCAAAAACCGAGGAGCTTACCGAGGCTGAAAAGGCCGAGCAGAAGTCCCTCCGCGAGGAATACATCCGCGATTTCCGCGCATCTCTTCGCGGAATACTTGACAATTCCGTGATCGAACGCCCTGACGGAACCAAGGAAAAGGTAAAGGACAGAAAACATTAAAATTAAACGAAAACCGCCCGACCGCATGTCATCCTTGAGCGTAAGCGAAGGATCTCGCGGCCGGGCGGTTTTATTCAATTATTTATTTACCGATACCCACAACCCTCATCTCTCCGGACTCGGAAAGCAGATATAGGTATTCGTTGATAAGGATTCCGCGCTTTTTTGCGTTATCGCCCTCAAGAACTGTGTTTACTATCGGCACAAGGTCGTAACCGTTAAACTGCAGAAGCACGTAGCGGTCGCGCTCATCGTAAAAATACTTGCCCGACTCATACTCAAAATTGATGCCAAGCCCCACAAGGCCCTTTTCGCGGTCGATAAGATACGCTTTGTAATCCTCGGCATACGTTGCGCCGAGCGCCTCATACACGGCAACGCTTCGCACGCCGTCGGGCGCTTCCTCATAGACCTCAATTTTAACGCTGTTCCAGCGCTCGCCCTGACCGATACCGAGCAAAAAGCCGTTACCCATATTCACAAGCGAGGTGGAAAAACCGCTGATGGTGCCCGTATCCTTTACCTTGATATCGTTTATATCGGTAAGGTCAAAGAAGAACACTGGGTCGGTATTCTGTACTGCGGTGCAGACGTATGCGGCAGTACCGTCAAAGCGTACACTGCGAACCGTTTCCCCGGGAGGTGCGAAATAATCCACCTGCGCAACCGTTTTAAACGTTGCAAGATCAACAACGTACAGGCTTGCGCTGGTGCCGAGTACAACGGGGGATTCTGTGGGTATTGCCACCGTTTCGACAAGACCGAATGCGTTCGTGCGCGTGCTGTTCGAAATATAGGAGTTTGATGTGGTCGTAACAACGCGGAGCATTCCGTTATATTCGTCAAGGCTGTACTGATCCTTGATAAAGCCTTCAACCGTAACGCTTCCGAGCGGCTCAAAGCTTTCGCCCGAATAGCTTACGGCACTTACCTCCGTCATCACAAGGCGGTAGGTAATGTCCTCAAAAGCGACGTCCTCGTTATATCTGCGGACCGCAAACACGTTATCCGCGGAAACGTACACCGCATCGGAATAGGAAAGCAGAGCCGTCTGATCCTCAAGCGCGAGCGTGCCGTTATCAAAGCGGCAAACGACGGTATAGCGGGAGGATGTGAGCTTATCGGGGCTTACGATATCGTCAACGGGGATGCTGAACTTGCCCTCTCCCGTATCTATCTGCGGAATAAAGGTGCTTTCGTCCGAAAAATCGGCATCGCCCGCGTAAAACTCGGTCACAAGAAGCAACTTGCCGTTTACAAGGCGGGAGGAGATAAGTCCGCCCGATACCGACGCTCTTCCCTTTTCCGTAATATTTGCGGGGTCGGTCACGTCAAGCGAAATGACCGTAACGTGGGAAACGAATTTATCCGTTTTCACCGTGCAGGGCGCGATTACAGTAACGGTGGTGCAGTCCGGGGAAAGATACAGCTCCCAGCGATCATAGTAAGCGTAGCGCACTCCCTCGGTATCTATATTATACTTGGAAATGAGCTTCGATTCCTCTCCCTCAATGGAGTGAACGTAGAGATTTGAGCCGTTGAGGTAATAGATATGCTTATCACTGCGCTTTACAAGGTCGGCTTCAATTACGCCCGCGACCTGATTATCGGTGGTCTCAGCATAAACGGGCGCACCGATACCGGGCGCGGCATCGTTCACGGCAGTGCCTGCCTTGAACATTAAGTCAAGCGATTGCTCCACGCTGTAGGTAAGCGTCTGAAAACGGTTCTTCTGACGCGGCGGGTCGAAATTTGCCTCATTGAGCTTGACTATAATATCGTAATACTCGCTGTTTTCGTATCTTGCAACACTCGGCGGAGTGGTACGGTACGGCACAAACAGCACGCAGGTGAGAAGCACGAAGCACGCGGCAAGAGAAGCGGCAACTATACGGCGCATCGGCAAACGCTTTGCGGAATTCCTCGCTCTCTTTGCGTGTGCGGGTGCCGCCTCGGCAATATATTTTTCGTCGGCAAGACCTATGGCGTCTATTATTTTATTCTTTTTCATAGCGTAATACCTTCCTTTTCAAGATAGGCTTTGAATTTTTTACGCGTACGGAGCAAAAGCACCTTTACGTTTGCCTCCGTCATACCCATTCCCTCGGCAATTTCCGCAACGGAGCAGAAATACCAATACCTGCGCATAAACACGATACGCGTACGCTTCGGGAGCGTGCGGAGAAAACCGTTTACCGCATCGCGCAAATGTATCTCCGTGCTTACGTCCTCTCCGTTCGTGTCGGGGATAAGCTCCTCGGCTTCCTCATATACTACCTCTGCCGTGCGTGTACGCTTGGAAGCGGACAGCATTGCAAGGCGGTTCAAGGCAATATTGCGGACGATGCGTCCCACAAACGCGGAAAATACTCGCGGTATTGCGGGCGGTATGCTGTTCCACACACCGAGATAGGCATCGTTTACGCATTCCTCGGCATCCTCGGGAGAATTAAGTATACTTCTTGCGATACTCACACAGTATGCACCGTATTTTTTATCGGTTTCGGCTATTGCTTCCTCCGAGCGCGCAAAATACAGCTCGATTATTTTTTTGTCATCCACGGCGGTACCTCCGTTTTTTTAAGCAACGCCACTAAGCTATACCGCCGCAGATCCTTCGCTGCATCCCCTTGCTGTCATCCTCGAATGAAGCGAAGCGCAACGAAGGATCTTGCAAGGGGCTTCGCTCGTATCATCGCCTCCGAAGGAGGCGGGTCCCGTTGGTCGCGTCTATCTCGCTTGCGCGAGATACGTTTGGATGACGGGCGGCGGTTTTTAACAACCTTATGACGTTTTTTAAGGCCTTCACCTATAAAGACAGTTTTTAATTGGAAAAGGTTACACTTTTTTAAAAAATTAATGAAAAAAAGGCTCCCCTATTCAAGCAATGTCATTAAGTTAGGAATCAAGAATGACAGGCGGTTGGCTTAACTTAATGACATTGCCTATTCAAGGGGAGGCTTTTTATTCATTTTTGTCTCTCACAATTTTTACGCAGCTCCGCCGCCGTAGATCCACATATAGATCACGCTCCAAAATGCGCTCGAAATGATAGGGCCGACTATGGCAAGTGCGGCTAATATGATAAGCGTTATACGCACGCCGCGGCGGTTATCGCTTGTTGCCGCAAGGATAAGCGCGGCAAGCGGGAACACGAATATCAGAATAAGTATAAACCACCAGCTCTGGTACCACGGAATAACGTTTCTGACGTCGCTCCCGCGCTGTTTTTTTACCTTTTTGGGCTTGCGGTTGCCCGCGCGCATCTCCTCGGGGCAGGGCTTTCCGCAGATACTGCAGTTCTCTCCCGCAAAATAACATTTGCACTCGGGGCAAAAGTTAAGGTCGGGTCTGTCAAAGCTCTCGTCATATTCAAATCTTGCCATATCTGCCTCCAATGGTTTATTTACCTCATTTTATCATACGTTTCTCCCTTTTGCAACAAATTCTTTGAGTTTATAATCAATGTATTTGTACTCATCCCGAACATATAAACGGCGAATTTGCGGATACTTGTTTTTGAGCTCCGTGACCGCTTTCAGACACAATAATTCAAATCCGCTATGACCTGCAAACAAGAAAACATTCACCCCGTCTTCGGCTATCAGTTTTTCGACAGTCGTTTTTACCCGAATATACGTCTCATCGGTGGAATTTGTGCTTCCGTCGCCTAAAAATGAGCATATAGTGTATTTCATATTTTTTGCTCCTTAAAAATATTATAGATATACGGTATATCTATCCTAGCCATTATACCATACTATTTTTATAAAATAAATATACAATATATTCATTTCGGAGTTATATTATGGCTGTAAAGAGTGTTTCTGTAAGAATTGAGGAGGAAATGCTGGAAAAGCTTGCGTACGTTGCAGATTATGAGGGCAGAAGTGTAAACAGTCAGGTGCTTGTTCTCATACGCGAAAGCATAAAGGCATTCGAAGACGAAAACGGCGTAATTGACGGGAACATGGATCCCGCAGTAAACGTGAAGCCCGCTCGAAAGAGTCAAGACCACCAGTTGAACTGGTGGCTTGCAAAGCCCCTAAAAGGGGCTAATACGGACGTAGCCCCTATAAGGGGCGCAGAAGTTTGACACCGCATTACCATTACAGGCAGCCGCTCACGTG
>JAZQFL010000086.1:0-6149 GCA_045539485.1 Eubacteriales bacterium | reverse complement strand
CCGCCCGAAGATCGACAAGCTCGCTTGTCAGGCGCAGGGCGTGGGTATCTTCGCCATAGGCGAAATAACCCTTCCGTGATGCATACTGTGCATATTTTGTTTTTTAATGCCTTAGTATTCTACCACAAGGACAGCGCTATGTCAATAAAAAAGAGATGTTTTTTGAAAAAATGCTTAAAATTAACGAAAATATTTTGGTTTAGGGTCTTGATTTTTTTGATTATGTGTGATATTATAGTAAAGCTGTGAGCAACTTGGAGAGATGGCTGAGCTGGTCTAAGGCGCACGACTGGAAATCGTGTGTCGGCTAATACCCGACCGAGGGTTCGAATCCCTCTCTCCCCGCCATAGAGGAAAGGTACCCAATAGGGTACCTTTTTTTCTATGCTTTGATAAAAAGAAGGATTCGAACCGTTCGGTAGTGAATGTCGCTCCGGGGTAAAGCGCGTCCTTGCGGCGCGCGATAAAATCGTCCTTTTTGCGCAACGAAAGTTGCGCCAGAGAGCCGAACGGACCGGAAGGCGTAGAGCCTGGAGAATTCGAATCCCTCTCTCTCCGCCATAGAGAAAAGGATGATTCGCACGGAATTGATACATAACACCTTCCGATTATGGACGTAGAACGAATCTCATTTGCTTTCATTTATAACTTTTATGGTAACGCTGTTCGGGAATTCATCTTTTACGTAATCCTTCAATTCCTCAAGTATACCGATCAATTTTTCAGCCGCATCCCCGAATCTGCGCTCAATATTTTCCAGACCAATAATTTCAATGTTGAGAGTATCCCCAACCATATCTGTAAGGCAATCCCAAAGCGCATCAAAATTGCAGCCGTAGTGATCGGGGAAATCGAGTTCTTTTTTTGATAACAGCGTGAAATTCGAAATAGTATTTAACTTCTCTGAAATCAAGTACGTATTTTTCTTTATACTGATACATATAACACCCTCGCGAACAAAAACTCAACTTTCCGTTTGATCCTCGATGATCCTCACTGATATGTCCTGAGCGAATTTTCCTCCGGCGAAATTTTTTAGTCTTTCAAAAGTGGAAAGCAATTTGTCTGCAGCATCATCAAATCTGTTGCGTATGTTATCAAGACCTATAATTTCGATATTAATGGGCTCCCCGAGCATATCCGTTAAGCAGTCCCAAAGGGCGCTGAAATTGCATCCGTAGTAATCGGGAAAGTCGAGTTCTTTTTTTATTATAGCATGAAATTCGAGATAGTATTTAACTTCTCTGAAATCAAGTACGTATTTTTCTTTGAATTGGTACATAAACCCCTCTCAATGAGTTATTTCATAAAATGTTTGGTAATGGTCATAGGTAGCAAAAATAAGACCATCGTTAGAATACAAGAGTCTTTGACGGTTTCTCCGTCCGCCGGAATAGTTTATGTCCGCCTCGTACCATATTCGTCCGGGTATTTGCGGCAACTTTGAATCATCATTTTCGTAAATGCTGCCACCTATAACTTTTCCGGGCAAACCCTGACTTAACTTTTTATATTGCGTTTTCCAACCGTGGAGCATTGCCTCCTCCTTTGTGATGTAACAATCCGGCAACGTATTAAAATAGAACAACGTATAATCTGCGCCGTTTATGCCGTCATTCGTAGCTGTTCCTACGCACAGTGTTCTCATTGGCACGTAAGTACATTTGCAATTAGTATGTTCTTCTACCTTGGTTTTATATTTCAAAATAGAAATATCATATATGGTGCCGTGCAACTCTACGCACGGCTGGCAAGAGGTTGGCTCCAGTACACATTCTCTGTTTGCCCATTTCGTGCTGTTTCCTCGTAACCGCTTACTTTGAACTAAATTATCAATTAAATCTAAAATCAATTTTTCCCCTTAAATTATATACTATAGACTTCCTGTTGTCAATTATCGGACTTCGCAGATGTTTTGAAGTCCGAGCCTTAGCCTTTCAATAAGCATCGCTCCTTTTCAAATATATATATATCAATCAACAGCTATAGCCGAACAGAGCATTTTTGTGTCTCCGTTCGGCTATATTTGTTAATACATCTTATTTTTCAGTCTCAGATTATCTGCGATAAGTGCAATGAACTCGCTGTTTGTGGGCTTGCCTCTGCCCGTTTGCACGGTGTAACCGAAAAATGAATCGAGGGTGTCAACGTCGCCTCTGTCCCAGGCTACTTCGATCGCGTGGCGTATTGCACGTTCAACGCGGCTTGTGGTGGTCTGGTATTTTTTTGCGACCTGAGGGTAGAGGACCTTCGTTACGCTGTCAATAATAGTGCTGTCCTGCACTGTCATAAGAATTGCGGTACGCAGGTACTGATAGCCCTTGATATGCGCGGGAACGCCGATGCGGTGTATAATGCGCGTTACCTGCGCTTCGAGATCGCTCTCGGACGGGGGAGTTTGCTGTTCAGCACCGAGGAAATGTGTGCGCCCCGCAACCACAGAAAGAATGTGGCTTGCAAGGCTTTCGGGCGAATAGGGCTTTGGCAGGCACATGTCCGCCCCCGCGCTTGCGGCTTCAAACAGCACACCGTTTCCCTTAGTACCGGAGGTTACTATGAGATACGTGTTTTTTGCGTGAGGTTCGGGCGTGCGGAGCTTGCGGATGATGCCGATGCCGTCTATGCCCGATAGCCACAGGTCAATTACCGCCGCAGTGTAATTACCTGTCATAAGGCGCTTGAGGGCATCCTCTCCGTTTGATACCTCATCAACGGAAAAAATGTTGGCGGCGGCAAGCGATGCCCGCAGTTTCTTTCTTTCCTCGGCATTTTCATCGGCAATAAGTACTTTAATGTTATATTCCATAGTTTTTCTCCGTATATCTGTTGATTTCTTTTACCATATTTTAACATAATTACCAAAAAATAGCAATAAGCAAGGCAAAACAAACTTGCACAAAGATAAATGGTAAAAATTGGTAATGATATATAATTTTAATAAAATGCGATTTTTTCCCCGAAAAACGTGTAAAATCCGACAATCATAAAAAAGTCTGCGCTTTTTGAATATGAGGACAGATAACGAAAATGAACAAAATGTAAAAATTTCGGCAATGGGGGCTGAATTGCGGGTTTCATTCGCCTTGCTTCTTGCAATCGCTTGTTATTTGTGTTAAAATACCATTAAATATATTGGGTAGTATGCTTTTTTGCCTTGGGAGGTGATCGCGTTGGGCAAATATCCGCTTCTTAACCGAATAAGCTCGCCCGCCGATCTTAAAAAGATGGACGTTTCTCTGATGCCTCAGCTAGCAAGTGAGATACGCGCCTTCCTTGTTGAAAAGGTAACCGAAACGGGCGGTCATCTTGCGTCCAATCTCGGTGTTGTGGAGCTTTCCATTGCCATTCACCGAGTATTTGACACGCCAAAGGATCATATAATATTCGACGTAGGCCACCAAAGCTACGTGCATAAGCTCCTTACCGGCAGACGGGATGAGTTTGATACTCTCCGTAAACCGGGCGGACTCTCCGGCTTTACCCGCCGCAGTGAAAGCGAGCACGATGCCTTCGGCGCCGGCCACAGCTCCACTGCCATTTCCGCGGCTGTCGGCTTTGCGGAGGGCGACCGTTTATCGGGAAGCGACGCGTTCAGCGTTGCCGTTGTTGGGGATGGGGCCTTTACGGGCGGTATGGTACATGAAGCACTTAATAACTGCCGTGCCGATCTTAATCTCATCGTCATTCTTAATGAAAACGAGATGAGCATATCGAAGAACACGGGAGCATTTGCAAATCACATTGCAAAGATCCGCTCCTCGCCTCGCTATCTTACTACAAAGAGCCGCACGGGTAATTTTGTTTCGCGTATTCCGCTTGTCGGTGATGCGGTCTATGCCGCAATGCGCGATACAAAAAAGCTGGTTAAAAATTTGATCTTCTCCTCAAACTATTTTGAGGAAATGGGGCTTTTCTATCTCGGCCCCGCAAACGGAAACGATTATTTTGCAGTGGAACGGCTTCTGCGTGCCGCTAAGGCAAAGGGCGAGAGCGTTATTCTGCACCTAAAGACCGTCAAGGGCAAGGGCTACGCTCCTGCAGAGCTCAACCCGAGCGCGTACCACGGAATTGCACCCGCGGGTACTCCTTCCGTGCGTAATTTCTCCGCCGAGATGGGTGCATGCCTTGTAAAGGCGGCAAAAAAGGACTCCCGCATCTGTGCTATTACCGCATCTATGGCGGAATCCACGGGTCTCAGCCCCTTCCAAAATGCATATCCCGACAGATTTTTCGACGTCGGTATAGCAGAACAGCACGCCGCAACCTTTGCGGCAGGTCTTGCCGCCGAGGGTAAGAAGCCCGTTTTTGCGGTATATTCCTCGTTCTTACAGCGCTCCTACGACAGCCTGATACACGATATCGGTCTGCAGGGGCTCGGGGTAGTGCTTTGTGTGGACCGCGCGGGACTTTCCGCCGCCGACGGAGCAACACACCACGGAATACTCGACGTTGCGTTCCTTTCCCAGATAAGGGGAATGAAGATATACGCCCCCGCGAATTTTGCTTCCCTCAAGCTGTCGCTTAAGCTGTCCCTTACCGATAACTGCCCCTGCGCTGTCCGCTACCCAAATTGCGGCGAGATAACGGAGGGCGAGTGGTTTTCTTCGGAGCATCCGATGATAAAAACAAGCTTTGATGCGGGTAGAGAGCCTAAAGCGGTCATACTTACCTACGGAAAGATAGTAAAAGAGGCACTTTCGGCTGTAAAAATGCTTGCAGAGCAGGGAATTTGCGCGGGTGTCGTACTATTGGAGCAGATAGCACCTGCCGCCGATATTGCGCTTGCCGCCGCCTCTCTTATCCCCGACAGCTGTGATTGTGTGCTGTATCTTGAGGAGGGTATCCGCGCGGGCGGTGCGGGTATGCTTACATTTGATGCAATGCATCGCTTCTGCAGTGACAAGGTCAAGGGCAAGGCTCTTAGCGTGCTCGCAATAGACGACTGCTACGTTCACTCAAAGAAAAACGAAACTGTTTACGAAACTGCGGGCATATCCGCAAAACACGCGGCAGAGGAGATAAAAAGGCTTCTCAAGCGTTAAGGAGTATCGATGTTCGGTAAAAGAAAGAAAAACAGAATAGCCGTCACACCCGGGCGCGGTGCTTTTATCGACTCGCTTTACTCTGTTACGCCCGAGGAGCTTGGCGCCATTAAAAAGAAAAAGGCAAAAAGGCGCCTCATAAACGGCGCGTCCGATATTTTGCTTATCGGCTGTATCCTAGTGTTCGTTGCGTGCGCGGTCTCGCTTATCGGCGGCGCTATGGACGCAAAGATAGCGGAAGATATCTATGATGAGGCCGCCGAGGGTCTGTTTGAAGCTGAGGACGGAAGCTACTACGGTGTTGCCGCGATGTATAAAAATCAGCAATCACCGTCGCTTTACGGTATATCAGACCTTCTCCGCCTCGGTATTTCGGGCGAGGTAAGCAATATTACAGTAAGCTCGGGCAATAATCTGCAGATAGAGCGTATCCGCAGCCGCCTGAAGGAAATGAAGGCGCAAAACCCCGATATTTACGGTTATATCAAAATAGAGGATACAAACATAAGCTATCCGTTTGTGCTTGGTGAGGATAACGAGTTTTATCTTGTGCACGATGCAATACAGCGCGGATATCTTGACAGCGGTTCAATATTTGCGGATTACCGCTGCAGTATACGCGGTGTGGAGTATAACAGAAACACCGTACTCTACGGTCATAATATGACGCGCGGCACAATGTTTGCGGAGCTTATCAAGTATAATGACGAGCAGTTCTTCCGTACTCACGATATTTACGTCTACACAGAAACGGGTCTTTACGTTTACCGCCCGTATTCATTCTTCAAAACAAACGAAAGACATCAGTATTTCAGAGTTATATTCCTCGGGGATGATGATTACCTCGGATTTATAAAGGAAATGCAGAGCCTTTCAATGTTCGAAACGGACATAGAGCTTACGGCGGCGGACAGGATACTTACGCTTTCTACGTGTACTAACATAACGTATTCGGGCAGATATTGTTTGCAGGCGAAGTTGATAAGGGTTGAGCAATAACCTGCCTTGAAAATTCTTCCGTATGCGTCAGAACGTGCGACAGGCACGACCTTGACGTATGAAAATACGTCTGCGCCCGTACCTATCTTCGTTCTTCGCCTACGAAAC
>JAZQFL010000085.1:0-4129 GCA_045539485.1 Eubacteriales bacterium | reverse complement strand
CGCCGCCCTGCTGTGCATAAAGCTTCTCGCTTATAGCGTAGAATGCCTTCTCAAGAGCCTCGGAATCAGCCTTCATTGCATCGGTATCGTTAGCCTCAAGGGACTTCTTGAGCTTTTCAACAGCCTCGCGCACGGGAGCCTTATCGTCCTCGCTTACCTTGTCGCCGACCTCCTCAAGGGTCTTTTCAGCCTGATATACGAGGCTGTCTGCGCGGTTTCTGGTCTCTGCGGCTTCCTTCTGCTTCTTATCCTCAGCTGCGAACTTCTCAGCATCCTTAACAGCCTTCTCGATATCAGCCTCGCTCATGTTGGTGGAGGAGGTGATGGTGATGTGCTGCTCCTTGCCGGTGCCCTTATCCTTCGCGGTGACGTTTACGATGCCGTTGGCGTCGATGTCGAAGGTGACTTCGATCTGCGGTACGCCGCGGGGAGCGGGAGCGATGCCGTCGAGGTTGAAGCGGCCGAGGGTGGTATTGCCTGCCGCCATCTCGCGCTCACCCTGAAGCACATGGATCTCAACAGAGGTCTGGTTGTTTGCGGCGGTGGAATAGATCTGGCTCTTCTTTACGGGGATGGTGGTGTTTCTGTCGATGATGCGGTTGAATACTCCGCCGAGTGTCTCGATACCGAGGGAAAGGGGAGTTACGTCGAGAAGGAGAAGATCCTTAACCTCGCCGCCGAGTACGCCTGCCTGAACAGCCGCACCGATAGCAACGCACTCATCGGGGTTGATGCCCTTGAAGGGCTCCTTGCCGATAAAGTTCTTTACAGCCTCCTGTACAGCGGGAATTCTGGAGGAACCGCCGACGAGAAGCACCTTGTCGATCTTGGATGCGCTGATGCCCGCATCTCTGATCACCTGGCGGGTGGGTCCCATGGTGGCCTCAACGAGGTCACGGGTCAGCTCGTCAAACTTAGCGCGGGTGAGGGTAGCCTCAAAGTGCTTGGGGCCGGTTGCATCCGCGGTAATGAAAGGCAGGTTGATGTTGGAGGTGGTAACACCGGAAAGCTCGATCTTTGCCTTCTCTGCAGCCTCCTTAAGGCGCTGGAGAGCCATCTTATCCTTGCGCAGGTCGATGCCGTTCTCCTTCTGGAAGGTGTCTGCCATCCAATTCATAACGCGGTCGTCAAAGTCGTCGCCGCCGAGACGGTTGTTACCTGCGGTCGCAAGAACCTCAAATACTCCGTCGCTGATCTCAAGCAGGGATACGTCGAAGGTACCGCCGCCGAGGTCGTATATCATAATGGTCTGCTCGTTTTCCTTATCCATACCGTAAGCAAGCGCAGCGGCGGTGGGCTCGTTGATTATACGAAGCACCTCAAGGCCCGCGATCTTACCTGCGTCCTTGGTTGCCTGGCGCTGTGCATCGGAGAAGTAAGCGGGAACGGTGATGACCGCCTGGCTTACCTTCTCGCCGAGGTATGCCTCTGCATCGGCCTTCAGCTTCTGAAGGACCATTGCGGAGATCTCCTGGGGAGTGTAGTTCTTGCCGTCGATAGCTACCTTATAATCAGTACCCATCTCGCGCTTGATAGAGGATACGGTGCGGTCGGGGTTGGTGATAGCCTGGCGCTTAGCGACCTGTCCGATCATTCTTTCGCCGTTCTTGCCGAATGCAACAACGCTGGGGGTGGTTCTTGCACCCTCGGGGTTGGTTATAACTATGGGCTCGCCGCCCTCGTAAACTGCTACGCAGCTGTTTGTGGTACCAAGGTCGATTCCTATGATCTTTGCCATGATATTTATCTCCTTTATCTCTTTTTAATATATTTGTGAGCCGGTCAGTTTGCTACGCTTACCATAGCAAATCTGATGACCTTATCGCCTATTTTGTATCCCTTTTGAAGCACCTGAACTATTTCGCTCTCGCCCTTTGTTTCGTCCTCAACGTGCATAACGGCGTTGTGAACGTTGGGATCAAAGGTAACACCGAGTGCTTCTATCTCGGTAACGCCAATTTTTGCAAGCGCCTCGCCCGCATTTTTGATGATAAGCTCCATTCCCTTCTTTTCTTCCTCGCTTGCGCCGTACTGAAGCGCGTAATCGAGGTTATCTATTATCGGGAGTATTCCGCTTACGGCATCGGCAAACGCATCGTTATAAAGCGCTTCCCTTTCCTTCTGCGTTCTGCGGCGGTAGTTATCGTACTCGGCGGCAAGTCTTAATTTTGCGTCCTCCGTGTCGGCAAGCTTCTTTTCAAGAGCCTCATTTTTTTCCTTGAGCTCCTTTATTTCCGCTTCAAGCTTCTTCGTTTCTTTTTTTACCTTTTTGGGCTCCTTCACCTCAACAGTTTCTTCTGCTGTTTCGGTTTCGGGGTTCTTTATCTCTTCACTCATTTCCGTCATTCCTTTCGGTATCCGCGGTGGGAAGAAGCATATCATCGCCTATAAGCTCGTTTATGCCGCTTGCAAGACTGTCCACCATGGAAATTACGTTCTGATATTTCATTCTTCTCGGCCCTATAACACCGACAGCGCCTACTACCTTGCCGCCGCGCTTGACCGTTTTAAACACAAGTGCCGACGAGCCGAGTGCGTCCAGCCTGTTTTCGGAGCCGATGAGTATCTTTACGTCATCTCCGTCATCAAGCTCGCCGTCGCCCGTTTCGCGCACAAGGTCAAGAAGTGCGTTTTTGCTGTCGCCGAGTCCAAGCAGACCCGCAATGCTTTCCGTATCCGAATACTCGGGATATTCAAGCAGGCGGTTAACTCCGTCGATGCGCACGTCGCCTTCGTTTCTTTCCGTTGCCGTTTCGTAAATGCATTTAACAGCCATGGAAACAAGCTGGGAGGAAGGTGCGCACATCTCCTCCATACGCATCATAAGCGGAAGCGTTATGTCGGAGGCGGAAAGACCGACGATGCAGGAATTAAGCGTTCTTGCAAGCGCATCGGCATCCGTTTTGTCGATATCAAAATCGGTGCGCAGATTGCGCGTTTTCGCCGTTCCGTCCGGATTTATCATTACAAGAAGCAGACTGCGAGGGGAAAGGCATATTGCCTCGTACCTGCAAAAGGCACCCGCTCTCTGCCCCGGGCGCACCGCAAGACCCGTGTAATTTGTAAGTGACGATGCAAGGCGCGATGCCTGGGTGAGTATCTGGTCGAGCTCCGCACGCTTTTCCTTTAACGCGTTTTTGATGCGCTCAACGTCGCTTGCCGTGCTGTTATACGTCTCAAGCAGGCTGTCAACGTAAAATCTGTAGCCCGCCTCCGTGGGCACTCTGCCGGAGGAGGTATGGGGCTGCTCGAGATATCCTCTTGCCTCAAGCTCTGCCATCTCGTTTCTGATGGTAGCGGAGGAACAGGTAAATCTGCCGCATTCGCAAAGATATTTGCTTCCGACAGGCTCGCCGTTGTCGATATAAGACTCAACGACCGTGCGCAGTATCAGGCTTTGCCTGTTTGTAAGTCCGTCGCCGCTTGTTTTCACCGTTTCCCTCCGTTTTGTGTTTTTCGTTTTTAGCACTCTTGCACGCCAAGTGCTAATCACAAGCATAATTTATCACTTCGCCCCCGTTTTGTCAATAGTTTTATCAAATATTTTTGTGAACTTTTTGTTAATCAAATGCTTTAGTGCTAAAAAGCAACAGTTTTGTGTATTATGTGCCGTGTTTTTTTGTTTCATTTGCCTTTTGCGCGGAATATTGTATTACAATCTGCATTTTCTGTAAATAAATCGCCCTCTCCGTTGTTGACAGAAAATCGTTTTTTTGTTATCCTTTTTATAGTAATAAACTGTTATATCGGAGGATATTATGAAATTCCGCCTTAAATTACTTGCCCTCTCCATGTGCCTCGCTACACTTACATCCTGCGCGCAGACACCGCCCGCAGGCGACGGTACTTCAGAACCGCCGGTAACGGACGCCCCCACCGAAAGTGTTACGACCGAAGCGCCTGTCACAGACGCGGTAACGACACTGCCCGACGCGATCGCCGTTCCCGTGGTTTCCGATAAAAACGCGGCAACCGACAAAGGGGAGGTCGAATATATGTTTACCGAATCCGAATACTTTCATAACTATATTGAAGTTTTTGATGAAAAAGGCAACCTGTACCGCATAGGCGACCCGTACATAATGCGCTATGACGGTATGTATTACCTTTACTCCTCCATAACCAGCGG
>JAZQFL010000084.1:0-5376 GCA_045539485.1 Eubacteriales bacterium | reverse complement strand
GCATATCGAGGCGCCAGCCGCTGCGTTTTTCCGCCTTTTCCTTGGCATAATCGTAATAGCTTACGTTATCCATATTGGTAGAGGTGAAGGGCAGCAGACCCCAGAGCATCTTAACGCCGTATCCGAAGATATCGTATGCGCCTTTGTTCGATGCCCAGCTGAGAGCTCCGACACACGTAAGCACGATGCCGGGTGCAGTAAATGCATCGCAGAGGCGGTGCATCACTTCCTTTGCGTTCTCCGCCTTAAACAGCCCGCTTGTGGACACGCTGAAGGCAAGGAGAATAACGGCAACGATAAGCGATGCTATAAGATCGGTCTTTTTGATCTTTTTCATGCTTACTTGATCATTTCCTGATACTTTGCAAACTCCGCATCATTGCAATGTACGAAGTGACCGGGAGTGATCTCTCTGAAGGAGGGCTGGTCCACGGAGTAATCGTGCTCTGCAAGAGGATTGTACACAATTCTCTGTCTCTGCTTTTCGTACTTGGGGTCGGGCAGAGGAATTGCGGAAAGGAGTGCGCGGGTGTAAGGATGGAGAGGATTGCGGAACAGCTCATCGGAGGGTGCAAGCTCTACCATCTTGCCGAAGTACATAACTCCGATACGGTCGGAGAAGTACTTAACTACGGAGAGGTCGTGCGCGATGAAGAGAATGGTAAGACCAAGCTTCTCGCGGAGATCGTTTAAGAGGTTAATGACCTGCGCCTGAATGGAAACGTCAAGCGCGGATACGGGCTCGTCTGCGATAATGAGGCTCGGCTCCATAATGATGGAACGAGCAACACCGATCCTCTGGCGCTGTCCGCCGGAGAACTCGTGGGGATAACGGCCTGCGTGCTCGGCAACAAGTCCGGCCATCTCAAGCATCTCATATACCTTTTTATCGATAACCTTCTTATCTCTTTCGCCCTGAATGATAAGTCCCTCAGCGATTATCTCGCGTACGGTCATACGGGGGTCAAGGGAAGCGATGGGATCCTGGAAGATCATCTGGATCTGAGTTACAAGACGGGTGTGCTTTGCCTTATGGAGTTCGTTTTTGAACTCCTTTTTAAGACGCTTCTGCTCTTCGCCGAAAGCGGCGGCAATAAGCGGCTCGTATTTAGCCTTGCATTCCTCAACAAGCTTTTTGCTGTATTCCTTATCGCAGTTGTTCTGATCGTACTTTGCAGCTGCGATCTTCTTGTTGTTCTCGGAAACGATGGAATCCCTTACCTCACGGGTGATCTTGCCCGCCTTAAGGTCCTCGTTTGCTTGATTTATAGCTTCCTGATAGGAACGGATACCCGCGCCTATACGGATGCCCTTGAAGTAGATATCGCCGCTGGTGATGTTATAAAGCTTGATTATGGAGCGGCCGGTGGTGGTCTTACCGCAGCCGGACTCGCCGACAAGACCGAAGGCCTCGCCCTTTTTGATCTCAAAGCTTACGTCGTCAACAGCTTTTGTAAACTTAAAGTACTGGCAAAGGTGGTCAACTTTAAGCAGAACTTCATTTTCGTTTTCGTTATGCATTATCGTTTCCTCCCTTTCCCTGCATTCTTGCTATTCTGTCAGTTACGATCTTAGGCGGTGCAACCTTGGGTGCATCGGGGTGAAGCAGCCAAGTTGCCGCATGGTGGGTATCGCTTACCTTGAACATAGGAGGCTGCTCCTCAAAATCGATAACCATTGCGTACTTGTTACGTGCGGCAAAGGCATCACCCTTGGGGGGGAAGATCATGTTCGGAGGAGTACCCGGGATCGCATCAAGCTTTTCCTCGGTGTCAAGGTCGGGCATAGAGGAAAGAAGCGCCCATGTATAAGGATGTCTTGAATCATAGAAGATATCCTCAGCGGTACCGTACTCTACTATCTTACCCGCGTACATTACGGCAATTCTGTCTGCCATGGTAGCAACAACGCCGAGGTCGTGGGTAATAAAGATAATGGAAAGCTGACGCTCGCGCTTCAGTTCGTTGATAAGCTCAAGTATCTGAGACTGAATGGTAACGTCAAGCGCGGTGGTAGGCTCGTCACATATAAGGATATCGGGGTCAGCCGCAAGCGCGATAGCAATAACGATACGCTGGCGCATACCGCCGGAGAACTCGAAGGGATACTGTTTGAATCTCTTTCTGGGCTCCTTGATACCAACCTCTTCCATCAGCTTGATAGCACGGTGTTTTGCCATATCCGGAGTTACCTTATGAACAACACCGGAAGCGTTCTCCTTAAGGTAATCTATCATAGCCACGGTCTCTTTATCGAAATCGCGGTTAGCTCTGTTCTCAAGCGCGCGCTCGTAGTGCTCAACAAGGCGGTCGATCTGGTTGAGAATGTTCTTCTTAACCTGCTCAAGGCTGGTAAGAGCGGCGGGCTTTACCTTCCAGTCGGGAGATTTTCCTGCGCTGACCATACGCTCGTACTTTGCCTGCTCCTTAGCGTAGCGCTTCTCTTCCTTTGCATTCTTGCCTATGGAAACAAAGTACTTCTCGATATCAGCCTTAACGCCGACCTCGAAGGTATATGCAAAGCTGTCCTTGATAAGCTCAAGGCGGTCAATGGAAGCATTTACTGCCTCGCTCATCTTTTTATGAGCCTCAAGGCATGCCTTCTTATCAAGCTTCTCGGCGCAGAATACGCCTCTGTTTGCCTTAAGAGCATCGATTGCAACTGTCTTTGCCGCGTATGCCTTCTCAGCGGAGAGCATAAGTCCCTGCTTTGCATCGGCAATGAAGCTGAGCATAAAGTTATCGTCAAGATACTTGCGGAGATATACGTTCAGCTCGTCTACGGGAAGCTTGGGAAGCTCCTTGCCGTTTCCGAAGGTGTAGAAGTATCCGAGCGCAAAGAAATTGGGTGCAGGGTACTCGGCAGCCTCTGCAGTTATATCGCGGATAGCAGTGAGAAGAGGAAGCAGAGGGGTAAGATCTCCCGATTTCTTCTGTGCGGCATAGGTGGAAAGGAGCGCATTTGCTGCGGTTGTCAGCTCATCCTTTTTCGCATCAACAACATTTGCGTGCACGGACTCAAGCGCATCCTTTTTGATTTCGGTAAGACGGTACTTAACGTCGTTTGCCGCATTCTTTTCAATTTCGAATATAAGGCTGTCTGCCTCGGTGTGAGCCTCAATAGCAGCCTCGTGAGCGATATTCCAAGCGGACTCGAGCTCGATGTGCTTGTATTCAAACTTATCGAAATTCTTGCACTTTTCTTCAAGCGCCTTTGCCTTAGCGGCATCGCCCTTTGCAATAGCCTCAGCCATAGCCGCATTAAGCTTTGCAAGGGTAGTATTGAAGTTTATCTTGCTTTCCTTCTGACGGGCTTTGCCTTTAAGAAGCATTGCCTCGGTAAGCTGACGGCCTATCTTAACGATAGGGTTAAGGCTGGACATAGGATCCTGGAAGATCATCGCGATCTTATCTCCGCGGATCTTATGGAAATCCTCCTCGGAGATCTTGAGAAGATCCTTACCGTCGTAAATTATCTCGCCGCCCTCTACGATAGAGTTGCCGGCAAGAATACCGAGGATCGCCTTGCTGGTTACGGACTTACCGGAACCGGACTCACCTACGATAGCAAGAGTTTCGCCCTTATTGAGCTCAAAATCGATACCTCTTACCGCCTGCACCTTACCGTTGGTGGTGCGGAAGGAGATAGTAAGATCTTTTACAGATAATTTCTTTTCCATTTTAGTCTTCCACTCCTCTCGTAGACGGGTTGAATGCATCTCTCAGTCCGTTACCGAACAGGTTAAAGGAGATAAGAAGGAGAGATACGAACAGAGACGGGAACAGCATTGCGTGGGGCGAACCGGTCATAGCGGTCTGACCGAGGGACATAAGCTCACCTATACTGGTACCCGCGAAGGTAGAAAGGTTGATGATTCCGAGATAGGTAAGAGACGTCTCGGAATTTATAACGCCGGGGATAACAAGCACACAGCTTGTAACGATGGTTCCGAGGGAGTTCGGGAAGATATGCTTGAACATGAGTCTTCTGTCGCTCGCGCCGAGAGTTTTTGCCGCAAGCACGTATTCCTGGCTCTTGAAGCGGTAGAACTGCTTTCTTGTAAGAGCGGCCATACTTATCCAGCCGGTCATAACGAACGCGAAAAGGAATGCTGGGACGATACCGACCTTTTTTGCAAGATGCAGCTGGAAAAGAACCGCAACAACTGTAAAGGGTACTCCGGAGAGAATATCGGAAATACGGTCAAGGATCATATCGACCATTCCGCCGTAGTAACCCTGAATGGAGCCGTAGATAGCGCCGATGGTCAGGTTGATTGCGGAAACGAGAACTGCAAATATAAGGGAGAAGCGGGCACCGATACCGATAGCGCCGAACAGGTCGCGTCCGTACTCATCGGTTCCGAAGAGGTAATTCGGCTCCATTCCCTTGAGATACTGATAATAGTTGTAGTAGCAAACGCGAACCTCAAGCGCACCGGATTTAGACATGCTGTAGATATAGCTGCCGTCATCGCCTGCAATGCGCACGGAGTTATAAGGCCTGCCTTCCTTTGCGGCATTGGTGGAATATGCGGGGATCAGATTGCCGTTTGCGTCAAGGGCAGGGGTGTTTTTAAGATCGGAGCACTTGTACCAGATATTAGCGTTTCTGGACACAAGGCGAAGCTCGTTTGCATCAACGTCCGCAGGATAGATATTAGCCTGCTCAACGTAAGGATAAATGACCTGAATGCCCGTCTCGTTCTGCCAAGCCATAAGCTTGTCAAAATCCTCAACAGACATAACGCGGTAAACGATTCCCTGCTCAAAGTACTTGTTTACCTTCACCTTGTAGGTCGTGGTTATTCTCTCCTGACCGCGGTAGATGGACTTTACCTCGGTGGTACCGACTATCTTGATATAGGGGTCCATACCTGTCTCAACACCGATAGCCTTGAGAGCGGCGATCTTGGTTTCGTTAACGGAGTTGTAGGTAACGGAACCGTCAAGAATTCCTATACCAAGCTCTGCAACCGCGGGGTTGTAGGGCGGGAAGTTCATATAGGTGTTATCTTTATCGTTAATGGTATAGGGAGAGATCATAGGAGCAACGATTGCGAAGATCACGAGGAACAGAATAATATAAGCCGCAACAACGGAGGACTTGTTTTTTCTGAAACGGATCAGCGCATCAGCAAAATAGCTGCGTGCCTTGGTATCGAATTTTGTATCGTGTAAAACGGCGTCCTTCTGGGCAAAAGCAAACTTTTCCTGAGGGATGTGCACGTAATTGTTTTCCATATTAAATGACTCCTTTCGTAAACTGCACGGGCATTACTTTTTCGAGCCCATACGGATACGGGGGTCGATAAAGCCGTAGCTGATGTCAACTACTATACCTGCGGCAAGGCCGATAGCGGTGTAGAAGACGGTA